>JAFCZV010000126.1 GCA_019314155.1 Deltaproteobacteria bacterium | reverse complement strand
GAAGAATCTTTGAAAGATGCAATGAATAAATATACTCGGTGGTTGGATGATCAAATCGCAGGGGCTTCTAAAGAAACGGACAAGAAAACGAGGAGATCATAAAGCAGCTGTTTACTTCTTTGGAATCGAAAAAAAATAACACCTTTACGACTCAAGATTTGCACACCCCATCTTCAATCCCATTTTAATGGTAGTCGCAATCCATCCGCAATTCAAATCTATCCTGTATTGTTGTATTTTAAAGTGTTGACTAAAACGTTGACTAAAGACACTCACAACGTTTTTATGCTATTGAAATTAAAGCTTATATTATTATTAACAACACGAATGTGGATGACACCAACGATTTTCCATGGCGGCATATCCACAAAATGGATGATATGGCTGGAAGGAAATCCGGGCGCCGTCCACGGAAGTATGGACAGATATCCCAAGGCATACAAAAGGACCAGAGGACAAATCAGACTCGTTCTTTTTTTCCAGATTCGATAGAAAAGGATGCCTGTACATACCCCAACACCGATATAGGCCCAGGTCCCGTAATCCGGGAACCAGGTGCCCACGGCGATTCCGGATATCATCGATAACAATAAGGGAATGACAGGGCGAGCGTAAAATGTATCGGTCATTGTTCAGGTGTAACAGCATCCATACAAAGACCTTTGAAAAATGTTCAATTTTGCTCAAGGCCAAGGCAGGCAGGAATCCTAACCGAATGCATACCTTGAATATTTTGAGGATTATTGTTTTTGCCTAACCCAAGGATTGGGCAAAAGGAGATGTTTTTCAAGGGCCTTTCAGATTTTAACCCGCCTTATGGCTGCCCCGAGGCGGGCAAATTTATGTTCGATGGCTTCATAACCTCGGTCCAGATGATACACGCGATTCACTTCGGTTGTACCTTGTGCAACCAGGCCGGCCAGAATCAACGAAGCACTGGCTCTGAGATCCGAAGCCATCACCGGTGCACTAGACAGCATCGGCACCCCGGTAATCATTGCGGTATTCCCTGATATTTTAACATCAGCGCCCATGCGCTTAAGTTCGCTGACATGGATAAAACGATTCTCAAAAATAGTTCCTGCATGTCGGTGGGGAATCCTGGATAGGGCAAGGTTTTTACATCGACACTGACAATTTCATCGACGCCCTTGACCCGGATGGATTTATCCTTGACCGTTATGTCGGCACCGCAGAGTCTCAGCTTATGGATAACCGCTTCAAGGTGGTCGGGTTCACAGTCTAAAAGGGTCACATCCCCTTTTGTCAGGGCTGCCGAAACCATAAACGTGCCGGCTTCTATTCGGTCGGAAATGATTTTAACTGATACG
The DNA here is from genome assembly GCA_019314155.1 of Deltaproteobacteria bacterium. Lineage (GTDB taxonomy): Bacteria > Desulfobacterota > Desulfobacteria > Desulfobacterales > UBA11574 > JAAXQD01. Next base: position 7,207 of record JAFCZV010000126.1, on the reverse strand, counting down.
GGTTGCAACTTTGATACCCCTTCGATGGTGATCACCGAAGTTCCGGAACCTTTGATTTTTGCACCCATTCGGGTCAAAACATTAGCCAGTGCCACCACCTCCGGCTCACAGGCCACATTTTTTAAGACAGTAACCCCTTCGGCCAGAACCGCCGCCATCATAAGATTTTCTGTTCCGGTTACGGTGGGCATGTCCAGATAAATTTCGTCTCCGTGAAGACGGTCGGCTACAGCCTCCACGTAACCGTGCTTCAATTCGATTTTGGCGCCGAGACGGGCAAGCCCTTTTAAATGCAGATTAATGGGGCGCGCACCGATGGCGCATCCGCCCGGTAAAGATACCCTTGCTTTTTTAAGTCTTGCCAAAAGCGGGCCCAGGACCAGAATTGAAGCCCGCATTTTTCTAACAAGATCATAAGGCGCTTCGTGACAGCGAACACTCCCTGTATCGATCCGAATGGTATCACCGTCTGTCTCTATCCTGGCACCAAGCTTGGAAAGCAAAATTTTGGTGCTATGGATGTCCTTAAGATCCGGAACATTGGAATAGGTATTCCATCCATCGGCAAGCAGAGAAGAGATAAGGATAGGAAGGGCGGCATTTTTTGCACCGCTGATTCTGACCTCTCCCTTCAGGGAACGCCCGCCTTCCACCAATATTTTATCCATATAAAACCTTGTTCAAATAAAAAAGCGCTCTCCCGGCTTCATGGCGAGGTCAGCGCTTTTAATCCAGAAATGTCCTTGAATGTCAATGGTGATGGTCGCCATTATCCTTGGATGCATCGATAGCTGCTTTGATAATGCAGTAGGTCATACCAAGGCAAAACCACATGCCCCATGTCCCAGATCCATTCAAAATTAAAAGGAAACATAATCTATCCTCCTGCCCGCTTTATGCTTCAGCCGGCCTTAATTCCTGTTCTAACTCAGCCGGAGATTCAACCATTGTCTTTTCTTCGTCCAAGGGTTCGATGGGATTCAGTTCCGGCTCATTGGGGAATACCGGCAGATAACGATATGAAATGGCAATGAGAATAATGCCGTACGCCACCGGGAGTATGGTTGTTGCAACCTCCTGCCAACTTGGAATGTACAAGACCCATTGATCAAACGTCATAACGGGTACGGCCATGACCTGCAACACCATGACCCATCGATTAAGACACACCCCGATAACCGCCAGAGTCACGGCAATCCATAAGGTCATGGAATTCTTGCGCCCTTTATCCGTAATCAGGATAACCGCAGGAATCAGACCGCAAATCCCAATTTCCACTACAAGTATCCAGATACCATACAATGAATTGTTGGAATAAAAATCCATCAGTGTAAAGCCCTGGGACGGCGCCAAAACCGTGGCCCAGTACCAGGTATCGTATAGCTTAGCAATGGTATATGTCAGGAGCATCCACCCTGAAATTTTAGCCAGGAGTTCAATGGCGTTGTCCTTTACCAGTTTTTTCCGGGCAATTTTTTCGGTAATCTTTGTAACCAGAATGGTAAAACACGGCCCGCAGGCAGCGGCCGACCAGGTATATAGAAAGAAGGTCCAGGGCCAGATAAAAATACCTTCCCGAAAGGCAAAGGGTCTTCCGAAGAGAACACCGGCAACACCGCCCAAAGAGCCCTGGTGGAAAAATGAAAGGAACGCACCGGTTGCCGCAAATACCGCCATGGTTTCGTGCATATTGTGACCGAGATGATGAAAAAACGGCACCTTGTCGATCTGACGATTCTCAAGAATCAGCGGAATATATTCAATGGTCAATACTCCGAAATAACAGGAAAGGCAAAACGCCACCTCCGTCAGCATGGAGTGAACATTGGCATGCCAGAAAATAAACCATCCCCGCAACGGCTGCCCGATGTCGATGGCTAAAATGAGCAGCGCCGAACTGTAGCAGATAAAACCGATCAGAACTGCATAATTGATGATGTTCTTGAGTGCATCCTTTCCGAAGATATATCTCAGCAACCCGGTAAAAAATGCACCGCCGCCAACCGCAATTACGGCAAGGTCAGCCCAGATCCACAGTGCAAACCCGTAGTAGTCGTTCATGTTGGTCTGGTTAAGCCCCTTGAACCAGCAGAGAAACATGGCATAAACGCCCCACAGCAGTACAATGCCGACGACACCGATGAACAAGAGAAATTGCCACATCGGGCAGCGCTTAACGCCTTTGGGTATTAATGCAGAATCCATATGTTATGTACTCCTCAATAAATACAGTTTCAGTTCCTGTTAACCGTTAACCGTGGTGTACCGGCTTTTTGATTTTTTTTCGCTTTTCAGATAATTATCGCCGGCGCGCCGCACCCATTCCCGGCTTGAAAGATAATAGACCTTGGGATTGGTGCCCAGCCGCTCCAGCAGCCGGAATGCATGGGGATTTTTCGGCCGGCCGCCGTGTTTATTATCGGGTTCGACCATCTTGGACACCGCATGCCCCGGATTGTTCAGATCTCCGAACGTAATGGCCCCGGCAGGGCATGCCTGGGTGCATGCGGTTTGATATTCATCCTCTTGGAGCTCACGTCTTCCTTCCATAAACGCTCTGTCCTTGGCCAGCTGGTATCGGTGAAAGCAGAAACTGCATTTTTCGACCACGCCGCGCATACGAGGCGATACGTTGGGGCTCAGGTACTTTTCCATGCCGTCGGGCCAGATCGGATCCCACCAGTTGAAATAGCGGGCATGATACGGACATGACGCCATACAGTAACGGCATCCAAAACAACGGGTATAGATCTGGCTGACAATCCCGGATTCCATGCTGTAGTCCGTTGCGATGGCCGGACAAACCGATACGCAGGGTGAATGTCCTTCATGTTGACCTGCACATTGCATACAAGGTCTGGGAAGGAAGCATACATCTGTTTTCGGAAAAGGCATTCCGTTGGTCAATTTATAGACACACATCCATGTGATACTCAGAAGTTTGTTCGACTCATCTTTCCTAAAAGGCACATTGTTCTCAGCCATACAAGCCACCATGCAGCTGCCGCACCCGGTGCACTTATCCAGATCAATGACCATCCCAAATTTCTGGAATTTCTTGTGTGTACGTCCTTCTTTCATCAGAACCTCTTTAGATTGACAACATTAACGTGAAGATTAACCGATGCGCCAGAAAATCTTCTATCTTCAACCCTAAATACGATCAGGCTTTTTCTAACTTCGCCCGAATTCCCCAGGCTGCATCCAGACCCGAATCCGGATCTTCAACCGGACCGATAAGCGCGTTGAAATTTATCCCCTTGCCTGCCAGGTATTCATCCCAGGCTGTATGGCCCAGACCCTTCGGCAGTGCAACGAGACCGGGCATGATACCCTCAAAAAGATGAACCTTGACCTCTGCTTTGCCTTTGGGTGTGGTCAACACGACCCGCTGGCCTTCACGCAGCCCTTGATTTCTGGCAGTTTTTGGATTGAGCTCAACAAAACCATCCTTACCTTTGAGGATGTAATCCTCAACCGTTTTCATAACAAACGGTGGATCTCCAATAAAACCGCTTGCCAGTCTCATGGAATCGTAAGGGATGAGCAGAAGGGGATAATCTTTTTCGTCGCCCTCGATGCTCACCGGTTTAAATTGGGGAATTGAGCCGGCATCCTTGTTTATCAGCTCGAACTTTCCGGAAGCCGTATCATACGATGTTCCAAAGAACGGAGGCATCGCCCCGGTGTTTGACCAGAATCCTTTCTCCATTAAAGAATTCCAAAGGTCGCCCAGGGTCTCTCTAAGGCAGGAATCATAGCTTTCCCACGGAAATGTTTTTGCGACGCTGCCGCCCAGCCCTTTGGCCATCTGAATGATGACATCTCCCACATGCTGGGTGTCGAACTGAGGTTCAACCACAGGTTTTGATAGACCGATAACCGGTTGAATCATACCGGCCGGCGTTGGTACATCTTCATAGCGTTCAAGATAGATGTGGTTCGGAAGGATAAGGTCGGCATTTTGAGCCGTTTCATCCATGTAAGAAGAAAAACTGACTACCAAGGGAATCTTGTCAAAGGCGTTTCTGACAGCTTGGGTATCTGGATGTGTATACAAAGGGTTGGCCCCGGAAACAAAGATTGCCTGCAAAGGATATTTTTCTCCCGAGTCGATGGTCTCTGGGAATCGTGGCAACAGATATCGGGTAAACGGATACATTTTACTTCCAGCACCATCCAATCGTTCATGCTGCATACCGGCTGCAGCCTTTGCATCCATTTCAATTTTCGGCCAATTGATATAATCGGGTTCGGAAATGGCCCAAACACCGCCCTTTTTATTGATGTTGCCCACCAGAGCGTTTAAGGCATTCACTGCCATACATTCATCAAGGCTGACAGGGGTGGTTCCATTGCCCCGCCCGCAAATAGCCAGCGGTTTTGAAGCATTGGCAAAACCCCGAGCCAGAACTACAATGGTTCTGCTGTCTATTCCGGTTATGGATGCTACGGTATCCGGGCTGTATTTATCAATGACAAGGTTTTTCCAATCATCAAATCCTTCAACGTAATTTTCAATAAAGGCAGTATTGTACAACGCCTCTTTAACGATAACATGGGCAAGGCCCATGGCCAGAGCCGCTTCGGCACCTGGATTGATGGGGATCCATTTGTCTGATTTGGCTGCCGTGTTGGACAGACGCGGCTCTATCTGAATAACTTTCACGTCGGCACTTTGCCAGGCGCTGTGGACTCTGGACATCCGTACCGGTGATCCCCAGCCGTCGATTATACCGCTTCCAAAGCTCAAGACAAAGTCGGTGTTTTCAAAATCGAAGCCGGGCAAAGCCTGAACGCCCTGCATAAGATATTGGGTAAGTTCATAGGAATCACGAACCGACGGCATGCGCATAAAATTTGGTGAACCATAGGCAGTAAGGAATCTTTCAAAGAGTCGAGGTACGGTGCCCCGATCGGAACCCGAGATAAAACCTACGGTTTGGGGATGCCCCTCTGATCTTATGTCTCGGAGTTTTTCCACGACTTCTGAAACCGCATCATTCCAGGAAATTTTTTCCCATTGCCCCTGACCCCTTTTCCCTGTTCTTTTTAAAGGCGTCTTGACCCGCATGGGACCATAAAGAAGTTGAAGACCTGACAGCCCCAGAAGGCACATACCACCATTGTTTACAGGGTGCCCTTTCATCCCATCGATTTTAACGGCCCGGTTATCTATTTTTCGAACCGTAATACCGCAATGCCCGGAACAGAGAGTACAGACAGAATTGACGTAACTGGCTTCACCATCTTCCGGTACCGGCGTCCACGGCCACATTTGTGTCCATATTGAACTGTCATCCATCATCTTCCATGGTAATGGTGAAAGGGCTGTACCGGCTGCACCACCAACTACAAATGACAAGAAACCTCTTCTGCCAATTTTCATCTATTCTACCCCTTAACTATTGGTAAATTCATAAAAATCGAATTTATTTGTGACAGGCAAAACATGGATCTCTCTCTGTCTGAACACTGCCGCCCTTGCCAAAGGTCGAGGTCCCCGGAGAAACCAGGTTTACCATATGATCAATCAGCCTTTGGGTGGGCGTCTGAATATCTGTTGTTTCAATATCCGCGGTATTTTCTCGATGGCATTCAGCACAATCGTCCATCTTCATCCGGTCCCAGGTATTCTTCTTGAATCCGCCGATACTTTTTCCCCAGATATCCCGGCTGTAGCCTGTAATTCGATTCTCCTCATAGACCTTTAAACTCTCAGATTCACCGATATGGCCGTGGCAGGTAACACAGTCCATTTGAGCGCCCTTGATATGAGCGGCATGGGAAAAGAAAACGGAATCGGGCTGCCGGGAGTATATCAACCATGGGACTTCTCTTCCCTTGGAGACATACTCCTCAATAAATTTGATCTCATCAGGACTTATTCCCTGAATCTCTTCATGACAATCGATGCATTGAGCAAGCGTCGGAGCCCCGGAGAAGGTACCGTCTTCCCGAAAAAAATGACAGCTTTCGCATCCGTTATCGACCTCTTCAACATGAAAAACGTGGTTAAAGTCAATGGGCTGTTTTTTCTTGGAATATATAAGTTTGGGGAAAATGATCCATCCCACAACAAGGCTGGCAAATAGCCCCAAAATAAAAAACAAGATAATGGTTCCACCGGCCCCCGTATCTTGTTCTTTTAAATTCATTTCCAAGGATGAATTTGTACCCGCTTCACCAGCGGCATCTTCAGAAATATCTTTTTCATGATCATCTAAAGTATGCATAGAAACTCCGTCAAGCTGTGGTTGATGATTTCACGATGCAGGCTAACTCTCTAAAACAATTAAAATGAACAAACGGTCTTGTACCTATAGATCTCTTTTTTGTCAAGGAAAAATCCTTCTTAATTCGCGCTATGTTTACACCCGCAGCAGGACAAAAACAACGAGGAAGGAAAAGAAAAAAACAAAGACAAAGATGTCTGTATAAGAGGGGTATTGGGTACGAAAACAACTCAATCCGGATGCTGGAAAAACAGCGAAAAACTTGAGGCGGTCTTAAAAACAGTAGATTTGCTTAAGGGTGTTAGCCCGAGTTCTTGCAATTTAGCCAAGCGAGTCATGAATCCCAAAATTGCTTGCGGAGCGAGCAAAGTCAGACTTTTTGTACGTGTTCAGGGGATGCGCTTCCCCGAGCAACGATACCTGCCCGCTCGTGCCTTGCATGGCAGGCGGGTTGGCGGAGTGGCTTCGTTATTTCAATGCCCCTGAACACGTACGACTTTTTACGAGATCATCACATATACTCGGCCACGGAAACCGTTCTGTCTCCGAGAATATTGACATAACTCCCTTTTTCATTATCGTACCACCCATATATTACCGCCTGCGTTATCGGTATTCTGATAATAACGTCCTTTAACGAACATAAGGTGTTTTCTTCCAGGTCCGGCACTTTTTCCAGGTCGATGGTAAGTTCGGCGGTTCGGGTATGGGTCACATGTCCCTCGATAATCGCTGCAGCTCTCGGCATGCCGATGATATCCCCGGACACGTTCTGCTTGTCGGTATAATTGAGATACCCCTTGGGGTCGTCGGATGCAGCCTCCCGATATACCGCATTGAGCAATTCTCTGCTGATCGGGTCGCCGGAAAGCTCTTCCTGCAGGTTCAGCACCAGTATAATCAGAGACCCTGTGGAGATGGGAACTCTGACCGATTCTGCGATGAATCCAATATCCTTCATTTCCGGAATA
>JAFCZV010000125.1 GCA_019314155.1 Deltaproteobacteria bacterium | reverse complement strand
CAGGAGCCCCCTACTACGATCTGGCCAAAGAACGCGAGGGGGCTCCATCATATCTTCCTCGCTGTTCTTGCCCATTTTTTATCATTTATCCATCATTTTCTGTGTCTGTGCTCATCTACCTGCCATAGCAGGGTGTCTCCCCGGCATCATGGCCGAGTGCCCACAACTTAACCTCAGTTCCGGTCGCCGCTTCACTCACCGCCCCCCACGAGGGGATATTCGAATGCCAAAGATCTAAATTCTATTAATCTATTTTTGCATAACATTCTTTGCAAAATTGCCCGGATCCGGTCTGGGATAAATGGTTATAGCAAAAATATTTACCACAACCTTTTTCCCCACCATCGTGCATATCACCACAGACGTATGCTAAACCTCTGTTTATAATTGCGGTACAATCAGGATCATCACACTTGGCCTCGATCATATAACCACACGCCCGACCGCCTGCATTTACACACGTTCCCCACCCCATAATGCCCTCCTAATAGACTTCACCTTCCTGTTGAATCTGATATAATTCCCGCTTCCCGATTCCTTGAAGCTGCCCACACTTACAACCGACTTCAGGCTGGTTGTTATCTCACCATAGATTGAGATTTCAAAGAGCTAAATCAGTCAGTCCCTATATTCAACCAGCAAAAACTTCCTGGTAGCCGCTATCTTTTTTCGATCTCCTCCGGTGGTCAAAATTGGTAAAGTTAAAATCCTTGTATCTCGCTTTACGATACGGCCACACTTCAAGCGAACCCAGGACTCGGATTAATGCGGCTACGGCATAAAAACGTTCCTCGAAATGGTCTGTTGCATCCTGATCTTTGATGGATCTTACCTGATCTATTAGAATCCCCCTACAATAGGATGGTATGGGAGGTTCGGCTATAGCCAGTGATTTTTCTTTCACCCGCCGTTCAATCAATTTTATGCCATACACAGGGTCATCGAATTTTGATGAATCGGCTGGCAGGGGAAAATTAATATCCTTGTCTATCCTGAATTGTCTCAAGCTTTTAAGAAACCCGGCACCACGTTTATCTTCAGTCGGTGCAAATGCCCTCGGGCAGAAGGTCTTTTTTGTATGCTCGGCATACATTGCAAAAAAAGAATCCAGGTTCGCGCTTCCCCCTTCAGAAAACAATACCAGAGGCATTTTATCACCAGGTACTTTCTGCAGGCCAAATATGCAAAAATAGCCAGGTGATGCAGTTGTCGGCCATGACAGACCGGCGCGAACATCAACGTACTCATCGACGCGCGGGGCAGATCCTGCCTCAAATGGGTATACCCAACACCCAAACCTGATTTCAGCCATTTTAGCCCCGAAAATTATTTTTCAAAAATATACAGAAAACCCGAAATCCGTCTCCGGAAATCGGGTTTTTGGTGTGATCGTCCGGTTTCATTGTCCAGGCGCTCTGTATGGGACACTGATTTTTGATACCTCATCAAGTTCTTCCGGTGTCAGCAAAACAGTGACCTTGACGGAAACAGCTCCAGTGGAACTGGCAATTAACGACCCAGCAGCAGCCTTCACATTGTCGGGCGCATCACAAATGATGATAAAATCATCAGTTCCGAATGCAAAATGTATGGATTCAACCGTGCCCCCAAGGCTTCCCATGAGTTGCTCAACTGCCTCTTTTCTTTTGGTTCCACCGTCTTTCAAAAGGCCGCTAATACCTTCGCCAACATAAGAACCCGAAATCATATACTTTGGCATATTGATTCTCCTTTCCTGAATAGCGGTATAAACATCTGATTATCCTTCACCGGCAATTACTGCCTGCAGCACTTCAGCCGTTACTTGATTGCCTCCACAGGATACACGATCCCATTGGAGGCATTATATCGGAAACTTCAGACATCCTATCGTCAGATAGAATTTCATATCCGTATCGTTGCTAATTATTGGATTGTGATTATTTGAATGTGTTAATTGGTCTGATCAGGTTCAGATTGGCCCTGCCATAAAGATGATGGCAGGCGGGACGCTGTGGTAGGTAAGGTATCTTTGTTATTGGTAACAGGTTATGCGTGTTCTGTCAAAGGATGCCAGAAATCACGAACGTTATGGTATCACAACAATTGAAAGCCTAAAAATATCTTGGATGTGTAGGAGATACATGTAATTATTAAGTTGCTATTCTGTTACAGATATAAACAAGTATCTTTATCTTCATGATTATCAGTTCAACCACAATATATGGAGGAGGTAGTTAAAAGAATATTTGTTGTTATAGTTCCGCCAAATTTTTTTCATATTTCTCCACCCATCCATCGGCACCACATTTTCTGAAAGTCTCAATAGCTTGGCTTAGATTTTTTTTGGCTTTTGACTGATCTCCTTTACGCTTAAATACCTCAGCGCACATCACATAATCTTGTCCTAATCTAAATTTCATGTCATTCTGCTTGTCTGAATCAATGGCTTTTTCAGCCCAGCTTTCGGCTTCATCGAAATGCTGACCATCAATGTTCAACAAGATTTCAGCGATATATCTTGGCATCTGGCCATCGAATTCTTTTAAATTGTTTTGCTCCACATAACCATATAAGGACTCCAAATCAAAGTCCTTTTCGTTGCTCATAATCTTTGCCCTGGCGATTCCAAGTCTGGCGAAATTTATTCTTGAGTGGCCGAAACCAGTCTGCTTTAAATACGAAATTGCTTTTCCATAGTGAGTTTTAGATTTTTCATACTCACGAATTTGGAAATAAGTTTCAGCCAGTTGGGTTTGTGCAAAAACATTCCATATGAAAAAATTAATTTTATCACAAAGTTCATTTCCTTTTAATAGATACTCTTCCGCTTCAATGAAATATCCTTTGCACATTAAAGCGTAACCATGGTTGATAAACGCAATTGACTTTGAGTAAATATCACCGCTCTCTTCAGCCAGCCGGAGACCTTCATCGCTGAGTTCGCACCCTATGTGAATTTTGCCGTTGTTTAGACTGATCCAACTTAAGAAAGTCTTCATCGCAGAGATGCCCCAAAGGCTATTTGCAGCCTCATTTATCTCAAGAGCTTTTTTTAAGTGATCAGTAGCTTTTTGAAATTCACAACTCAATAATAGAGCAAGTCCCAAACTATAATTAGCGAAAAATAAAGAAAGAATATCATTTTCTTCCTGCGAAATCTTTAAGGCTTCTTCAAAATGATTTAATGCTTTGGGGAAATCCTCTGGGACTTCAAACTCATAGTGCCCTGTTATGGCATATATCTGAGAGAGTCTACGTTTGTATCCGATCTTTTGCGATAGATCAATAATAGGGGCGACAGCTTCTTTAGCTGCAACAGGGTAATTCAATTGAATTAGATAGAGACCAAGACTCGTTCTGGCATCGATTATTTTTTTCTGTATATCTTCGGTAACTGGCAATTTTTCGAGACAGAATATTCTTTTGTTTGCATAACCAATTGCATCTTTCATTGAAGCTGACTTTTCAGCTTTTTTGCTTGCCATGTTTGAATATTCTGCCCCTTTCTCATAATTGTCACCAACAATATAATGCTCTGCCAAAATGTTACAATGCTCATGTAAATTGTCTTTATAAAGCTCCTCAATAGTATTTCCTATTCGGGCATGAAGATTCTTCTTTCTCTTCGTTAATATTGAATTATTAACCACCTCCTGAGTCAGTGCATGTTTGAAAATAAGTGTTGTTTCCGGATAGATGCCTCTCTCATAGAGTAGCTCGGCGTCCTTTAAAACCGACAGATTAGACAACAATTCCTGCTCCGAAAGGTCTGTTAACTGTTTTATCAATGCGTAATTGAATTCCCTTCCGATAACTGATCCAATTTGAAGTGTCTCTTTTGCGCTTTCGGGCAGCGAATCAACCCGGGCCATGATCACATCTTGGATCGTGGAAGGAATGGCGACCTCTTGAAAATCTCCTGATAAGCATTCTCCTGTTAAGCAATATTTGTTATCCTGCTTTGCGATGATATTTAACGCTTTTAGGGATTTTGTAAACTCTTCGATGAAAAAGGGAATTCCTTCGGTCCTCTCCAAAACCAGGTCCGCAAATTCACGGTCAATTTCCTCAGTCCCCAGAAGGTGGGCTACCATCGCAAGGCTTTCGCGGTTGGAGAGTCGGTTCAGCGTTATTTGGCTGTGATATGATTTTCCACCCCAGGTGTGCACGAATTCTGGTCGATAGGTAAATATCATTAAGATTTTTGCCCCCGGTATGCTTTCTAATACATTTTTCAATAAATCCTCTGAGTTCTTATCCACCCAGTGGAGATCCTCATAGGCCAAGATCAGCGGTCGAATCTCAGAACCCTTGAGGGTGATTCGCCTTACGGATTCCATGATTCGATCTTTTTTCCCTTCAGGGCTGAGAGAGAATTTATCAATACCACTCTCTTTGACCGAAAACAGATCCAGAAGAAAAGGCAGGGTTGATTCTTCATCTGCTTTCACTAGGCTGATTCCCTTTTTTACCTTTTCCCGGATCTCCGGACCCCTATCACCCTCTCTTATATCAAAGTTTGCTTTCAATATGTCTATGATTGAATAAAAAACGACACTCCTGCTATATGATAAACACCTTCCCTCCAAAAAAACCGCATCTTCGCTGGAAACTGCCTTTCTGAATTCATATAATAATCTGGATTTGCCAACCCCGGCCTCGGCCACGATGGAAACCGCTTGCCCCCGTCCTGCCTTGACATGTTCAAAACTATCGAGCAAAAGTTCAAGCTCTCTTTGTCGGCCGAGAAAAGGAGTTAAACCTCGAGAAGCACTGACGTCAAACCGGGTTCTGCGGGTACTGGGTCCGATCACCTGGTATGTTTTGACAGATTCTTGCTTGCCTTTTACTTTTCTTTCTCCCAGTGCTTCAAACTGGAAAAAGCCTTCAGTCAGTTTGAATGTTTCCTCTGTCACATACGTGGTACCCGGTTCGGCCATATTTTCCATTCTGGAAGCCAAATTTACGGTGTCTCCGACAGCTTTAAACTCCACCCTCAATTCATTGCCTACGGTGCCCACGACTACGGGCCCGGTGTGAACGCCGATGCGCATTTTAAGTGGTGATGTCAATTTTTTTGCTTGCTTTTGCCTGTCGCTAAACTTTGCCATTTCAATGTGAATCGCATAAGCAGAACGAATTGACCGTTGGGGAGCATCCTCTAAAGCAATCGGAGCGCCAAAAAGAGCCATAATACCATCACCGGTCATTTCATTGACCGTACCCTCATAGTCGTGAACTTTATGAATGAGAATTTCGTAAACCTCATCAATAATGGAATATGCTTCTTCAGAGCCTAACTGCTCGACCAGTGGAGTAAACCCTTCCATATCACAAAACATAACCGTGACCTGCTTGCGCTCACCTTCGATTCTGCCTCTTTGAGCTAATATTTTTTCAGTAAGACCTTTAGGGAGATATCGTTGAATTTTGTCTAATTTTTCATCAAATGAAAATTCTTTTTGAGATGAAGTTGCCTTTGCTGTCAGTTTATGACCGCATCCGTTGCAGAATTTAGCATCAATCGGCAGCGCTTTCTCACATTGTGGACATTTTTGTTCAAGTTTTTCACCGCATTCAAGACAGAAATTTGAGTCATCTGGATTCTCAAACTGGCATTTCATGCATTTCATGTTGCTATTTCCATTAAGGGATTATGCAGATTCAATAATTTTGAAGAAACTTTGGATGGTAAAATTTAAAATACCGTATATATGACTTTGTGTCAAATCAGATGGAATACAATATGTTGTGGTTGGAACCTGAGGCAATTTTTGCAGATATCCCCTGGTAAAACCAAATATCAGCGGATAGTGATATATGGATAATCACCGCCACGCCAAACTGCAGATAACATCATTTTTAGGTGTCAGGTCAACTGGCTTTTTTTGTATTGCGTTCATTGTCAAATGCCTGACTGATGCGCTTAAGCCTCTCCATTAACATAGGTTCATCTAAGGTATTGATTTCCTCGGTTTCTAAAATGGTAGGGTCTTCTGTAAAATGGTAGGGTCTTCTGCACAGGCTAAGCACATACACACTTTATCACGGCGGACCTGAACCTTTTCTGCCGATCCATTCATGACATGCTTACATACTATCCAAGTGTTATTTTCTTCCATTCGCAGTCCTATTCAGTTTGGGAAAAATCACTTCATTTCATAGTGCGTTCCTTGTGGTACAAAAAATAAAAGCCCTCGTTGGCATGACAGGGGCTTTTATCAGGAGTATATAACATAGACGGAGATAAAAAGGATTTAACTCCTAAATATCACAATGTGGTATAAAGTCAAGCAAGAAAATGACAGTTTTTCAAACGAATGAAAACCGTTTAAGGATCATCATCAACAATTTTCTATTATCATCAAATTTTGGTTCCTTCCCTGGCTAAACTCAACTTGTGATTGATAGAGAAAATTCCAGTTATCAAAATCGATGAAATTATTGCCGATATGCTTTGAACACCCCGATGGGCAATGTTAAGAGTTGGCTTAGTTTAATGAATTGCAAATGGAGAACACATTTTTACATGGTGCTTTTTCAGTCGAGCAATCATGAATTGATTGGGCTAACTTTATGCAAAGATCAATCAACTCATCTTTAGACAACTTATCCACTGATTTTCCATTGTATCCAATATCTGAACAAGTCAGTTTTCTTTTAGTAACATCATTAGACATTTTTTAGACTCCATTCATATGACGGTATTCATACTGCATAGAAAGTGTATTTCACACCGTTAGAGATTGTTCAATGGATATAAGCATTGTGGTGGCACATTTTATACAAAGCCCATGGACACCTGAGCCTGCGATACTTGGAGATCATTACCAGCCGAGTCGAATTGCAGATAACATCATTGAACGTCCTGATTTGTCTTAAAGTTCACACACCCGTTACACAACCTATTTATTTCATCTATGGTCTGACCACCCAATAGCAACAGCGTGGATTCATTTATCACCGACATCTGCATGTGCTTATTATTCAGGTGGGGGCATTCAGGCGTGTTCCAGTTTCGGCAATTGGTAAATATCATCTGAGATATTACCGCTTCGTTTGAGTATAGGAAGTCAGCCTGATTCATT
>JAFCZV010000124.1 GCA_019314155.1 Deltaproteobacteria bacterium | reverse complement strand
ACTGTGGCCCGGCGTATGATAGACGTTTATTTGATGACTTCCGACGTTAACGGTGCTCCCATGGTGTAGCCATTGGTCGGCATCCAGATTCGTTGGGTGAGCCTCATCTCCAGGATGGGCCATTACCGGCACCTTCAGTGTTTTTCGCATTTGGGCCAGGGCGCCCGTGTGATCAGAATGGGTGTGGGTCAACAATATTGCCACAGGGTCGCTTTCCGCAAGCAGTCGTTCCAATGCCTCCGGCTCGGCCCCAGGGTCGATCAGGACACTTTTTCGGGATTCCGAACAGATCAGCGCATAGGCATTCAGACCCCAGGGGCCGACTTGGCAGGTTCGAATCTTCAGCCGGGGCGCGCTGCAAATTTTGATTATACTTGGCCTTTTTACCATTAAGTTTATCCCTAATTAACTACAACTAATCGGGAGATGATCCGAAATTAATTGACAAAATGAATTTGCCAAGAAAGTATAGATGATTTTACATTAGTCCCGACCCTCGGCCGTGGTGAATGTTTCGCGTTTGGGTGAAGAAATAGTCGTTGACGGCCCGACCAAAGGCCCTGGGCAACTCATTTTTTCAGGTGCTTATGAAATATAACAAGATAATGTCTGATTCACCAAAAAACAGGCAGAATGTCAAGGCTTCAATTCTACAGGGTCTTATGGCGGCCTGGCCCATTTGCCTCGGGTATATTCCCATCGGGCTTGCTTTTGGCGTGCTGGCCCAGAAGGCCGGGCTTAACCCGGTTGAAATCATGCTCATGTCTGTTCTGGTCTTTGCCGGCAGCGCTCAGTTTATTGCCGTATCCATGTTGTCCGCAGGGGCCGGGGCGGCCGCGGTTATTGTTACGACCTTTGCGGTGAATCTGAGGCATTTTTTGATGAGTTCGTCTCTGGCGGTATTCTTGGGCGATACGACCCGAAAGAAACTATCCCTTTTTGCCTACGGGGTTACCGATGAAAGTTTTGCCGTAAACCATGCCCGGTTCAGCCAGAAGACCTGGGGGCTGGATCAGGCGCTGGTGGTCAACCACACGGCAAATGTTGCGTGGGTTGCCAGCACCCTCATCGGCGGATACAGCGGCAGATTTTTTCCCGAAGGTGCCTTTGGAATCGATTATGCGCTGACGGCGATGTTTATCTGCCTGTTGATATTTCAGCTCAAGGGGCGCATCTATGTGATTACGGCGATCATCTCCGGTTTGGCGGCGGCAATTCTGTCACTGGTAATTCCCGGCAGCTCATACATCGTACTGGCTTCCATATTCGCGGCAACGACGGTTCTGGGTATAAAAAAATGGGCTCAATGACAGTTCATACAGGGTATTTATGGATCGTTCTCGGCATGGGTCTGGTGACCTATTTTCCCCGGTGGTTTCCCCTGTTTTTCCTGGCCCGGCGAAATCTCCCCAGATGGTTGATCGAGTGGCTCGACCTGATTCCGGCGGCGATTCTCAGCGCCCTTTTGGTGCCGGAACTGATTACCGTCGGCACGCCCCGCCACCTGGTTCTGTGGCACCCGGAACTTTGGGTGGCCTTGCCGACCTTTGTTTTTGCGCTGAAAACAAAATCCCTGGGTGGTACCGTTGTGGTCGGGATGGCGCTGTTTTGGGCTGTCCAAAAGGTCATGTGAACACCCGGGTTTTGCCGGCTGCGGTGCTCATTTTCAGGATCGCGAAACAATATGAACATCTCTTTGGGGAAACGGGAGGATCTTTGAGCACTTTCTAACATTTTTCCCAAAAAATTTCAACCGGCCGTGGACCCAAGATCAGGGCAAACGCATTTGAATCCCAATAGAGAGAGAACGCTCCACGACGGCGTATATCTCTTTCCAACCGACTGGAACTTGTGCTTAAGCACCCGTAAACCCGAGCCGTACCAGAGTTATAAAGAACCATTCGTCAAAAAAAATATCTAATGGATGTTTTACATCATAATTTCATTCGGCTCGGTCTAACGCGTGCTAAATCCCTTCAAACAGCCACTCGGTTTCCAAGAGAAACACGCCATCGCTTCGCTGGACCGAAATCAAATGTGTTCACCCTGGACCCAGGGCGATGTCCGTATCGCGCCTGCCGCATTCCCTACCAAGAGCGCACGGGTAATAATTCGTGAATAAATGGTTGTAATAAAAGTTTGGATGCTTACATTTATTAGTTGGCCGTTATACGGCAAAGACCCGGGCCCAAAGGACCCGGTTTTTTTTATGATTGAATTTATAAGGAAATGCACTCAGTGAAAAACGTTGCAAGAAATGAAAATATAAGGAACATTGCGATCATCGCACATGTCGACCATGGCAAAACCACCCTTGTTGATGCCATGTTCAAGCAGAGTGGCCTCTTCAGACCAGGACTTGAAGTCGACGAAAGAATCATGGACAGCATGGATCTGGAGCGGGAAAGGGGGATCACCATTGCTGCAAAAAACTGTTCGGTGCGATGGAACGGCGTAAAAATAAACATCATCGATACGCCCGGCCATGCCGATTTCGGCGGTGAGGTCGAGCGTGCACTTTCCATGGCTGACGGTGCCATTCTTCTGGTGGATGCTTCTGAAGGTCCGCTGCCCCAGACCCGTTTCGTATTGAAGAAAACCCTGGAGAGGGGCCTTAAGATTATTGTGGTGATCAACAAGATCGACAGAAAGGATGCCCGGCCTGATGTGGTGCTCGACGAAATATACGACCTTTTCATAGACCTCGATGCAGACGAGGAACAGCTCGATTTCCCGTATCTTTATGCCGTCGGACGTGAAGGCATCGCGAAAAAGACCCTCACCGAACGCCGGGACGATCTTCACCATCTCTTTGAAACCATCCTTGCTGAAATACCGGCGCCGCAATTTGATCCAAAAGAACCGTTCCAGATGCTGGTGTCGGATCTCGGGTATTCCGATTATCTCGGAAGGCTCGCTATCGGCAGAGTTTTTAACGGGAATGCCCAATTCAATGACGCCATGGCTTGCATCAATGATAAAGCGGAGCACCTTCCCCTCAAGATTTCCAAGCTTCAGGTATATGACGGCATGACGCTCAAGGCGACCGAAACTGCAGAACCAGGTGAAATTGTTGTTCTTTCCGGGATTGAAGATGTCATGATCGGTGACACGATCTGCACAAAGGAAAATCCGAAATCCTTAAAGAGAATCACCGTAGACGAGCCGACCATCTCCATGGAATTCACCATTAACACGTCGCCGTTGCGGGGCAAGGAGGGCAGAATCGTACAGTCCGGGAAGATCCGTGAACGGCTGATCAAGGAGACGCTCCAAAACGTTGCCGTAAAGTTTGAACAGACCCAGGATCGGGACCGCTTTATTGTGAAAGGACGGGGAGAATTCCAGATGGTCATCCTTATCGAAACCATGCGAAGGGAAGGGTTCGAGCTTTCTGTGGGCCGCCCCAAGGTGATTTTCAAACATGAAAACGGGAAAACCTTCGAACCCATTGAGAGACTGTTTGTGGATTGTGATGAAGATTTTTTGGGGGTTGTGACCGAAAAGCTCTCCTTGAGAAAGGGACGGCTGACAAACCTTGTCAATGACGGAAACGGAAGGATACAGGCTGAATTTTCCATTCCCTCGCGCTCTTTGATCGGTTATAGAGATGAATTCCTTACGGACACAAAGGGAACCGGAATTATGAACACCCTTTTTGCAGGGCATGAAGCATATCGTGGTGATTTCCCCACCCGGTTTACCGGCTCAATTGTTTCAGACAGGCAGGGGTGCGCTGTTGCATACGCGCTCTTTCACCTTGAACCCAGAGGCCGTCTTTTTATCGCCCCCGGAGAACCTGTTTATGAGGGAATGATCGTTGGGGAGCACAATAAAGAGGAAAACATCAATGTCAATCCGAGCAAGGAGAAGAAGCTCTCAAACATGCGGGCCTCAGGAAAAGATGAAAGTACGGCATGCTCGCCGGTGAAACCCATGACCCTGGAGCGGGCCATCAACTTTATAGCAGATGATGAGATGGTGGAGGTTACGCCAAGATCCATCCGGCTGCACAAGCGGGTGCTTTCCAGACAGAAGCGGCATCAGATGCGGCCGCCAAAGAATAGAACTAACGAAGGCGTTCATTAATTATTCGACCTTGAGCAGATTCCCTTTGCCGGCGGACACCCCATTTAGACACTTTTCAACAAATAGGGAGCAATGCCGCTTCAGGAAATCCTCTCCATGTGGAACGGATTTCAACCCGTTGGTAATATATTGACTCCGATGGGTTGTAGAGACCAGAGAAATATATCATGCACAATAACAAAAAAGAGGTCGACCGGCGCCGGACGTTTGGAATCATCAGCCATCCGGACGCAGGGAAGACCACATTGACGGAAAAGCTCCTGCTTTTCGGCGGGGCCATTCAACAGGCAGGGGCTGTCAAAGCCCGCAAGGCCGAAAGATTTGCCACCAGTGACTGGATGGCCATCGAAAAGGAAAGGGGCATCTCCGTTACCACATCGGTGATGAAGTTCAATTATCGGGACTTTGAGATCAATCTTTTAGATACCCCCGGGCATCAAGATTTCTCCGAGGATACCTACAGGGTGCTTACGGCGGTTGACAGTGCCCTCATGGTCATCGACAACGCCAAGGGGGTAGAGACCCAGACCGAGAAGCTGATGGAAGTTTGCCGCATGCGCAACACGCCCATCATGACCTTTATCAACAAGCTCGACCGAGAGGGGATGGCACCCCTTGATATCCTTGACGATATCGAAAACAAGCTGCAGATCGAGTGCTCACCGCTTTCCTGGCCCGTTGGCATGGGAAAAAGGTTCAAGGGGGTCTACAACCTCTATAAAAAAGAGCTTCATCTTTTTGTTCCAGGTGGGGAGACACGGCGCAGGGAAGGCATTTTGATCAATGACCTTTCGGCCTCGACACTCGATGAGGTTCTTGGAAGCCAGGCAGACGAGTTAAGAGAGGATGTCGAATTGATCGAAGGCGTTGCAGATCCTTTTGATCTCGACCATTACCTGAAAGGCAACCAGACCCCTGTTTTTTTCGGAAGTGCCATCAATAATTTCGGTGTGAAGGAGATGCTGGACGCTTTTGTTGAAACCGCTCCGGCTCCCGGTCCCAGGGCTTCTGTGACACGGGACGTCTCTCCCTACGAGGAACCTTTTTCCGGATTTACATTTAAAATCCAGGCGAATATGAATCCGGCACACAGAGACAGAATCGCATTTATACGGATTTGTTCCGGGAAATTTACCCGAGGCATGAAGGCGGTTCACCACAGAATCGGAAAAGATGTTATATTTTCAAATGCCACCATTTTCATGGCCAATGCGTGTGAAAAAGTGGCGGAAGCCTATCCCGGCGACATCATCGGCATTCATAACCATGGCACCATAAGGATCGGTGACACATTTTCTGAAAAAGAGCCCTTAAAATTCTGCGGAATTCCCAATTTTGCCCCTGAATTTTTCCGAAAGGTCATTCTCAAGAACCCAATGAAAGCAAAGCATCTTCAAAAAGGGCTGGCCCATCTTGCAGAAGAGGGGGTGGTTCAGGTTTTCAGACCGGTTGCCGGAAACGAATATATTCTCGGCGCTGTTGGACTGCTGCAGTTTGACATTACCATGGGACGTCTCAAATCTGAATACGGTGTTGATGCGTTTTACGAGCCGGTCGGTTATCATGTTGCACGGTGGGTGAAATCCGACGATCCAAAAAAAATGGCGGATTTTGAGAAGAAAAACAGGTCCAACATTGCAGTGGATGCCGAAGGGGCCAGGGCCTATCTGACCACAAGTCAATGGCAGCTCGATTATTGCGTAAAAGAGTGGCCCGGGATAGGATTCAGCAAAACCCGGGAAATCAATGAATAGGACTTGCTTTTTCAGATTAGGCTGCGAATTTCACCCCAATGGAATAAAAACTGCAAATTCATTCCATTGGGCGGACAGGGCGGGCACAGAGATTAGGCAAAACGGGGCATTTGGGAAAGGTTTCTCAACAGGGCAAGCGCGTTCCCCCCAAGTTTGTTGAAGCGAAGTTTACCTGTGAAACTTATCGGTCTTTTCTGTTTAACTGAGGCGGAGATCCCGTTTCAACGGGGCTGCAGAGAGCTTCAATTTGACAATGGATAAGGGGTTATAGTATTGAATGATCGAGGACGTCGAAAGAA
>JAFCZV010000123.1 GCA_019314155.1 Deltaproteobacteria bacterium | reverse complement strand
AGAGGCCCTGACCACCGCTCTCGAGCAGCAGGATTGGGACCCAAGCGTCAAATCGCTGGTGAATTTTCCCCAGGTGTTGGACATGATGAACGATAAGCTGGACTGGACCCAGAAACTGGGCGACGCCTTTCTTGCCCAGCAGAAAGACATAATGGATACGGTCCAGAACCTTCGCGCGAAGGCCGAAGAACAAGGCAACCTGAAAAGCAGTGAGGAGCAGAAGGTCGTCGTCGAGGAAGAGACCAAGACCATCGTCATCGAGTCCGCGAACCCTGAGATCATATATGTCCCCACCTACGATCCAACGGTGGTCTATGGATCCTGGTGGTATCCTGCCTATCCGCCCTACTATTACTATCCGCCCGGATACGTGGCCGGCGGGGCGTTGTTCGCCTTTGGTGTGGGTGTCGCCATAGGTGCGGCGTGGGGCTATGCGTGGGGAGGCTGTAACTGGCGAGGCGGCGATATAGATATAGATATCAATCGAAACACGAATATCAACAACAACATCGACCGGAGCAAATACCAGAACAAGGTGACGACCGGACAGGGCGGACGAGGTGAATGGAAGCACGATCCGGAGCACCGTAAGGGAGTGTCGTACAGGGACCAGTCCACTGCTCAGAAGTTCGACAGAGGCACAGCCAGAGATGTGCAGTCACGAGAGGCTTTCCGAGGTCGCGCCGAGGCCGGAAGGCAGGACATTGCCCGCGGAGATGCAGACCAGTTCCGTGATCGTTCGGGGGGCGGCAGCCACGGCTCTCAGGATCGCCGGGATGCCGGTTCGATGGACCGCGGTGCTACTCAGCAACGAAGAGACAGCGGTGGAATCGATCGTGCCGGAGGCACGCAGCGGACAGACAGGAGCGCCTTTTCAGGTTATGATCGCGGAAACCAGACAAGGGATTTCAGTAACCGAGGGCACCAAAGCATGTCATCTTCCCGAGCCGGCCGTGGTGGTGCTCGTGGTGGCGGCGGCCGCCGCGGCAGATAATCGAGCAGGAACCACTCAACTACTGTTCAAAGGATAAAATAACCATGGTGTTGAATATCAATAAGGTAAAAAGAAAATTTTGGTTGAAGCGGTGTGGAGCGATTCTCACGGCCGTCATTTTTATTGCTCTTATGGCCGCGACCGTATCCCTGGCGGAGACCGTGAAACAGCGAACATTCACTTCTCCTGAAGAGGCGGTCAAGGCCGTGATCGAGGCCTTGATATCAGAGGACCTGAATGCCCTAGAGGCGATTTTCGGTCCCGGCAGCCGGGATCTTCTAACATCCGGCGATCCGGTAGCTGACCAATCAGGACGCGAGCGATTCCTCAAATTGTATGACGAAAAAAACAGGTTGGAGCAAACCGCCGACAAAGCGGTTCTCTCTATTGGAAATGAGGATTGGCCCTTTTCCATCCCCATGGTGAAAAAGGATGCCGTTTGGCGTTTTGACCCCGAAGAAGGCAGGGAAGAAATCCTGGCACGAAGGATCGGACAAAATGAAATGAGTGTCATCCAGGTCTGCCTGGCCTACGTGGATGCTCAGCGGGAATATGCACTCAAGGATCGGGACTCCGACGGTTTTTTGGAATATGCCCAGGAATTTAGAAGTGACAAGGGGATGAAGAACGGCCTGTACTGGGAAGTGAAAGGGGATGAAGAACAAAGCCCTTTGGGTTCCCTCTTTATCGCCGCCCAGAAAAAGGGATACAGCGGCAAGTCGAGGGGTGGTCAACCCGTTCCTTATCATGGGTATTATTACCGGATTCTAAAGGGCCAAGGGAAGGATGCACCGGGCGGCGCTTACGACTACATGGTGATGGGAAAAATGATCGGAGGGTTTGCTTTGGCGGCCTATCCTGCCAAGTACGCGTCTTCAGGCGTCATGACCTTTATTGTGAATCACGGTGGAGCGGTTTATCAAAAGGATTTAGGCTTGAGCACCCATCAGTCGGCTCAGGCCATGACACACTTCAATCCTGACAGCACGTGGAATAGGTTGGAATAATACAACTTTTTTACATTTTTGGGGAATGACACTCCCCATCCCGATTGGTGTGTCCCTCGAAGAGTGCCCATATGGGGCAAACAAATATATTTAATAAGGAGATTGAAAATGAAAGTAAGAGTTCGAATGTTCCCGTTTCTTTTAGTATTATTTGCGGTGTTGACAGTTTTCATCGTTTCGCCAATGGCACAAGAAAAGCCCGCCGACAATATGCAGTTAGTTCGTGAAAAGATCCAGACCGATAAGAAGCTGTTTATTGCACAAAATATGAATCTCACGGAATCGGAGGCCAAAGTTTTCTGGCCGGTTTATGAGAATTATCAGAAAGATCTGGAAAAACTTGTGGATAAAACCGTCAAATTGATCGAGAACTATTCCGCCAACTATCAGACCATGACTGAAGAAGCGGCCAAAGAACTGATCAATGGGTATTTGGCCATTGAGGGGGAACGGGTCGCGCTCATGAAATCCTTTTTACCCAAATTCAGAAAAGTTTTGCCTGAAAAGAAAGTGGCACGTTATTACCAACTCGAAAACAAGATTGATGCCGTAGTGAACTACGGACTGGCAAAGCAGATCCCTTTGGTTAAATAATGACTGTAGTTGAGAGGTGCTCATGAAAAAAGAGGATAAGGGGATTTCACGACGATCTTTCCTGAAAGCCGCCCCTGCGATCGGAGTTTCAGCAGTTTCAACAACGCTTTTTCAGGAGGCGGACGCCGCACCGCTCAGGGTCCCAGGCGCCGAGTACAGCCGTGAGAAAACGGTGCCAGTTCTGTGTCAGATGTGCGCCCAGTTCTGCCCCGCAAACGCCTATGTCAAAGATGGCAAGGTCATTCGGATGGAAGCCAGCCCGGTCCACGAGTACAAGGGAATCTGCGGCCGCTCCCGTGCCGCGGCTGGCGCGCTCTACAACGCCGATCGAATCACCACACCCCTGATACGGACCGGAGAGCGCGGAGAGGGGAAATTCCGCCAGGCGTCCTGGGAAGAAGCCCTTGATCTCATCGGAGAAAAACTGAAGAAGCTTCGCGACGATGGGTGGGACGGCAAATTTTTCGATCTGTACGGTACTCCCAACAATGTAGGTTATGGGGATACCTGCTGGGAGGTCGTTCACCGCAGTTACAAGACAATCCTGGGTTTCGGCGCTCCGGGATACCACTCCAGCGACTATGAAAACGCGGATTACGGCCTTATCGTGGGCAGGAACCTCGGAGGCTCCATCGTTGCCCACGGTTGGGGGGCCCAGTTCGGCAAGGGACTGCGTAATGGCCTGCCCATGACCGTTGTGGACCCCCGGCATCCCAATGAAATGGGACAATCCTATGCCGAGTGGCTGCCCATCCGTCCGGGAACTGACCTTTCCTTTCTCCTGGGGGTTCTGCACTTTATTTTCCGCAAGGACTACATAAATAAAGAGTATCTTCCGAAAACGAACTTGGATGCATTGATCGACCCGGAAACGCTGCTTCCGGTTAAAATGGACAAGGATGCAACCCCCCATGATTATCTTGTCTTTGATACAGCAACCCAGTCTTTTGTAATGTCAAGAAAGGCAACTAAGCCTGCCTATGAAGGGCTCTATGATTACAACGGTACCATGGTCCAGCCGGCTATGGAGCTGCTGAAGAAGAGCCTTTTGGACCTTGATCCGGAAAAATTGTCCGAAATCTGTACCATTCCTGTATCCAAGATGGAGGGAGTAGCCGAAAAGCTGCATAAGGCCGCGCCAAAGGCCTTCGTGGAAATCGGTTATCGATTCACTCGGCACACCACGGATTTGCGCGCCCAGATCTGTGTGCATATGCTCAACATCCTGCTTGGCCTCTTAGGACATGAAGGCGGCGTGTTACAGAACCGAATGGTGAAACACGGTGGCCTGCCGGTGAAGTTTCCAAAGCCGGACATGAGCAAGAGCATCCTGAAGTGGAAGATGGATAACGAACCGGAGCGATGGCTCGCCGGCACGAAGAATGGGAGAGGCGGCATCCTCCAGGCGGTCCTGGACGGCAAGCCCTACAAACCAAAGATGTTCTTTCTCTGGGGCCAGGATATTGTTGGTGGAACAGCCGGAGGCAAGGATGTTAATGATGCATTCAAGAGCGTAGAGTCGATCATCGCCGTGTCCCCTTATTGGTCAGACAGCGTGATGTACGCGGACATCATCGTCCCCGGGTGCACCTTTCTCGAACAGGATCAGCCCTTATTCTCCTACTTTAAAAGTATCATTCCCACCATTGGTGTCAACCGCAAGGCAGTGGATCCGGTCATGGGCAGCAAGGACGGATACTGGATCCTGTGTCAGATTGCCAAGCGTGTACTCAGCGAGGATGAGTACAACAAATATTTTCTGCAACTTGAAAAGAAGGGCATACGACCCACCTGGGAAAGTCAGTTCGCAGGCATTCCGAAGAATCCAAAATCCGGCTTAACGCAGGATGAACTGAACACCATGCCTCGGACGCTGGACGATCTACTCGAGCATGGAAGTTGGGGGGCACAGCGCATTCCCATCGATAGGATTCCACCGCTGACCTCTACAGGCAAGCTTGAGGTGTATAGCTTCGAGTTGGCCGAAAAGTACAACAAGCTCAAGCAAAACCATCCGGACTACCCTGACAGGATGTTTGCATCTCCTCTCCCCGTACAAATCGAACCGCGCTGGATGCTGCAAAAGGCCAAACTTGACGAGGACGAGTTCGTTCCGGCAACGGGTTTCACGCCGCTCTCCTCTTTTACCGCCGTACAGGCGAGGGATAATCCGATCCTGGTGCCCCTGCATCATCGGATGCGGTATGCCAGCGTCTTCATCAACGAGGAGCGGGCCCGCCGCCTTGGACTGGAGGAAGACGACCTTGTTGAGGTATGGATGGCGGAATACCCGGATGAAAAGCAGCAGGCAGTACTGTCCGTGAGCAAGGTCATCCACAGGGACGTGCTTTTCAGCTACCACGGTTTAGGAAAGGGCCGGCAGAAAACCACTGAAAAACTCCGATATGCCAGAAAAAACGGCCTCAATCTCAATCATTTCGGCAGGCTCCGGTTGTCACCCGGGGTTTGCGGGCATACACCCCAGGACATCATTTTAAAAATAAGAAAGATAGGAAGGGTTCGTGATGCGCTATCTCAATATGTACGACAGTCTTAGTTGTCTCAATTGTCTGGCCTGCATGAGCGCCTGCTCCATGGAAAACAGGATGCGCATGGAACGAGATGAAGGCGTAAATCTCGAGCGGGGAGTCAACGATTACCTCCCTGGGTCCTACTACCTGCGCCCCTGGCGCAGAGAGGTGGGAAAGTTCCCCAATGCCCGCCTGTTGGTTGCCTTTGAGCATTGCAGGCACTGCGAAATCGCTCAGTGCCTGATCAACTGTCCCGCTGAAGCCATCGAACGACGACCGGCCGGGCAGGTGGTCATCAACGCGTCGGCATGCATCGGCTGCCGCACCTGCCGGGATGTCTGTCCCTTCAATATACCCATTTACGACAAGCAGACGGGCAAGGCCGGGAAGTGCATCGGCTGTTACGATCGGGTGGAGGCAGGAATGAAACCTGTCTGTGTCTCTGCCTGCCCGAGCAAGGCGCTCATATCCGGCCCTGAAAACATCGTCCTGTCCGAAGGTGAACGTCGCATCTCCAACTATGCGAACCGCCTCGGCCGCGACTACGTTCTCTACGGTAAGGACAAGATCAATCGCGTGGTGGGCAGATTGGGCTGGGTGAGTATCGCGGCCAGGGAGGACGCCAAACATTACGACCTTTTTGCGAATCCGGCAAAGGCGACCATGATCGCCCGTGATGTGTTCAAGATTGGCGGTGCAGTCGGAACTGCCGGCGTTGTAGCCGGAGCAGCTCTCCACGGACTGTATCTTTTCGCCAAACGCAAAGACCAGGTGAAAGCCTCGAAAAGAAAGACTGAGGAGGTGTCCGATGAGTAATCACTCGGAATCCATTATCGCATTCACCCGATTACAGCGTTCGTTCCACAACCATCTGCTCCACTTTATGGTTTTTTTCATTATCACCGGATTGCCACTTCTTTCTACGAGTTTCAGCTTCCTGGGGTCACTTTTCGCCATACCCTACGATTTTATAGGGAGCGTGTATACGGACCTGTCCACCTCGGGCCTGACTGACAACGAGCGGCTAGCCGCCGGCCTGCAGGTGGCCCGCGTCATCCACCGCATCACGGCACTGTTCTTCATAATAATGGCCATTCCATTTGTTGCGGTACACCTCGCTCATATCCGGAATTGGGCGATATGGCCCGAGAAAAGCTGGAGCCCGGTGGCCTTCTTTGACGGTATCAAAGGCTTGTGGATCAACTATATTTCCCTCGGGCATGCTCGGTTCGGTAAGTTCAACGTCGGTCAGAAGCTTTTTGCCTGGACCATGATAGTGGCCATCACCGCCATCACAGCCAGCGGCTTCGTACTGATGTTCAGGGACCTATTCTCGCAAGGAACCCAGGAATTCTGCCGTTTCGTGCATGCAGCCAGTTTTGTGGTCATTGGCGTATTCCTCATCGTTCATCTCTATCTGTCCTTGCTGCCCATGAACCGTCAGGCATTGAATGCCATGTTTGGAGATGGAAGATTGCCTATTGACTACGTAAAAAGCCATCACCCGATTTGGTATGAGAAGCTAACCGGAAAAAGGGCTGAATTGACAACAACAGAAAAGGTAGAACCATCGGTCGCCGAGGAGGAACTCACTACTTCTTGAGATTTATTCAGCAACCCTGAAAAGGACTTCTTCAATCGGCCCCAGAGTCTCTTAAATCAGCGGTGACCTTTAAGCCGATGATGAATGAATATTTTGCATTTCTTGACAAAATGTGAAAAGTGGCTGAATGATCGGTTTCGGCTATGAAGGGAAAATCGCAAACAATTGCAGATACCTAAAAACAAACTATAACATACAGTGTTTGAATCAAATCCATTATGACACAAAATAAGCTAACCAGAAATAATATAATCCTTTTAATTTGCTTATTAATAATCGTCCTTTTCCATCAACTATTATTCGTTCATTCCAAGCTCATTTTGAAAATCATTTTTACGGCCATAATTCTCTCCGGCACTTTTTCACTCGAATTTAAAAAAAGAACACGAAACATCCTGATCGCCTCCGGAACCATTCCAATATTTTTAAATTGGCTTAGTTATTTTATCATTCATGATTGGGTAAAAATAACGATGTATTTTTCATTTTTTTGCTTTAACGTGTTTATTGCGGTTTTCATGATCAGACATATAGCCAAAAGTAAAAATGTCACTTTAACCATTTTGATCAATTCAATTAATTGCTATCTGCTTATCGGAGTATTGGGAGCTTTGTTGTTGGCTATGGAAGAAATACTGCGAAAAATTGGTTTTCATCTGGATGCCGGAGGAATTAATTTTGCCGGGGGTGGTGTTCAAGGATTTCACGATTATCTCTACTTCAGCTTTGTTACCATGACAACTCTTGGATATGGAGATGTTACACCTGTTTCATCTTTTGCAAAATCCACTACGATCATCATCGCCGTTGTCGGCCAGCTTTATTTGACGATTCTGGTTGCCATGCTGGTTGGTAAATTCTTAAGCAGAACCAAATTGGATTGAAATAGAAATTCTAAAGTTTTTATAAATATCAAGAGGCTGAATTTCTGACATAACCAAAACGTATCACCAAAAAATAGCTTTTGGACTATCTGCTAATAAGGGTGGAAACATCAGAGGTTTAAAATCTTTGCGATATCGTTTTTTAGTGAGGCAAATCTTTTTTTGGGGGTTTGCCTCTTTCGCTTTTATGATATGTGTAACAAAGAAGAATTGGCTTCAGGTTGTGAGTTTGGCAAGACATTTACAAGCCTGGCTACGCTGTCGTGATTGGCATTGATCGCCACAAGCATCATCATTATGGTAAAAGGATCATCAGGGCTATTGAAGAAACCGAACAGCCAACCATAAAAAGCTGATGAAAAAGTGTATTGAACTTCAGGCCAAGTATGAGGCCTATCCCGTGATGAGCCGGCTGTGGTACGCGGACCTGGACGAGATTGAATTTGACAATACCATCGAAGGCATAAAAGCCGCCGGGAAGGATCTGTATTCGTTTTGTCCTGCGTCCGGTCCTTTTTATGAAAAAAAACATCCATGGAAGGGATATTTGACGGTATTAAGTGAGAACGCTGAGGTGTTGGATAGACGGAGCTGTCCAAGGCTGCGGGCGTACATGGCTAATGCGCCAAAAAACCTTAAACAGGTGATGGCTTTTAAACCCGAAGATAATCCTGCTTTGGCCGCGTTTGCAATAGGGATCAGCGCTCTGATAATCCACAAACCCTGGTTCTGGGAGGCTGAGGGATCAGCGTTTAACCTGGATTGGTGATTTAAGACGGCAAAAAGCCATTATTATACAGATAAAACACAGGGACTCAGAGGAAGCCTGAAATAACGGTTCGTATTATAGAGAAAACGATCTTTGAAAACTCAATCAATGGTGAGATAGAGTAAATCCTCTACCTTAATTAACTGTTAGAAAGATCTGACTACTGTCAAATAAAGTTTTTCTAATCGGGATAGTCACTAAACACATTAGGGTTCTTGGCCATCTGTTTTTTGAGGGTCGGACGTATCCGGCACAACCGGCTCGATTATCTTCACCGGCGCTTTGAGGGTTCTTTCTAGGATACCCATGGCTTCCGAACCAAAAGCAGAAGGGGAAAGGGCCGTAACCTTGGGATTCGAAATATCCCCCTCGACTTTAACCGGGATGGCAATCAGTGCCCCTTGGAGAATTTTACCCAATATGGGGGTGTGTTTGACGATAGTGTTCACCTTTTTAAGAGGAGATACCAATATCGTGAAATCCAGTGTCTGATCGAGCAGGTTAATTTCACCTTCTGTAGCCACGATATCCAGGGATTCGGCATCTACATACCCCTCGGTTAAAATGAACTTTCCATCCTGAAGATAGAATTTGGCAGACAGCGATTTATAGCGGAAGTCATCGTTTTTCAAATCCGGGACATTGCCTTTTACAAGTCTGTTGATTTTTAGAAATGAAAAAATATTCGTGAATGTTCCAACGCTGCCTGTGTTATAGACACGCCCGTCTTTAACTGTAAACTCTATGTCTCCCCTTAAATTTCGGAGTAGCTCATTTGCGGTTTTCCCCTCCGTTTTTATGGTACC
>JAFCZV010000122.1 GCA_019314155.1 Deltaproteobacteria bacterium | reverse complement strand
ACTCCTGTGGTGGCGCTTTTCGGCCCAACTGCCCCCTGGAGAACCGGTCCGTTCGGCTCCATTCATCAGATCGTACGAGCCGAACTGGATTGTGCTCCCTGCTTTAAACGGGAATGCAAAACCATAGACTGCATGGAGCAAATCAGCGTACAACAGGTTATAGATGCAATCCATAAGCTGGGGATTGTCTTAATGCATTAAGTGATTTGCATATAGTTTTATATGAAAACATCTGTGATCATAACGACTTATAACCGACCTGACACGTTGTCGAAAGTTTTGGAAGGGCTGGAGTGTCAAACCAGATCGGCAGATGAAGTTATTGTTGCTGATGACGGATCTGGTGCGGAAACAGAAAAAGTTGTTAATCGATTTATGCAGTCATCCATATATCCGCTTTATCACGTTTGGCAGGAAGATCGCGGGTTTAGAGCGGCAAGAATTAGAAATAAGGCCATAAAAAAATCGGATGGACAATACATAATTTTACTGGATGGGGACTGTATTCCAGGAAAACATTTTATTAAAGATCATCTATCACTGGCCAAAAAAGGTTGCTTCTTCCAGGGGAAAAGGATTCTGATCAACAGAAAACTCTCCGAAGCCTTTACATATGAAGATGCAAACTCCTTCAGGAAAATGGTCAAATATGTTTTTTTGCGAGATGTTTCAAATGGCCATCACGTAATCAGGTGGTCTTGGTTTCCTGCATATTCTTCCACTCTGTTAAGGGGAATTCGAAGCTGTAACATGGGTTTTTTTAGGGAGGATATTTTTGCGATCAATGGCTTTAACCAGAATTTCATAGGATGGGGTCGTGAAGATTCCGAGTTGGCAGTCCGGCTTTATAAATACGGGATCAAAAAGAGGGAACACCCTTTTATGGCGGTTTGCTATCATCTCTGGCACAAAGAACATGAACGGAAACGACTCGCTGTGAATGACGTATTGTTGAAAAAGGCAATTGAATCCAATGAATACTACTGTGCTGACGGCCTTGCGCAAAAACAAGAAAATTACGGCTGAAAATCTATTGTTCTATGTTTTTGTCGCTGCTTTTTTTGGAGCGCCCTTGGGTACTGCTCCAGCGACGATTTGCGGCGTAACGGCAGTCATCATATGGGCTTTTTCCGGTTTGGCCATCCGTTCAAGGCATATTTATTTTACTAAAAGCTGGTGCCGGCCGGTATTATTTCTCATTGTACTACCCTGGATCGGTCTTTTATACACATCGGACCTGCATGGTCTCGGAATGGATTATGCCGGGAAAACACACTACTGGATTTACGGTTTGGCCATCGCCGCCATTGCGCCGAATGTCAGGACTGAACGGTTTATTCAGGCGTTTCTTTTGGGACTGGCCGTTAATGCTTTTGTCGGCCTGATGCAGTTGATCGGGCTGTATCCGCCAATTAACGGCTGGTATTGCGGATTGGGAAGAGGATACAGTACCTTATCTGCCTACCTGGTCGTGGGAATTTTGATGGCGACATTTTACTTTAGGAACGCCGAAGAAAAAAGAATAAGATTTTTCTTTATATTATTGATGCTGTTTTACTTTTTTCATTTGGTTATTCTACAGGGAAGAACCGGTTATTTAACATTTGTTCTGTTAACGCCGTTGATGGTCTATAACCTTTTTAGGAGGCGCAACATTTTCAAAATTTTGTTGGTTTCTGTTCTCCTTGTTTCAATGATGCTTTTTTCTCCGATTGTCAGAAACCGAATCTCCGAGTCAGTAGACCAGCTGAAATACCATATAAATACCGATCAAAAATCTGCATGGGGTAAAGAGTACACAGTCAACCAGGATAGATTTTATATGTGGTACGGAGCGGTCCGTATTTTTAAAGACAACCCATTTTTTGGTGTTGGAACAGGTGGTTTTGGAACCGTTCTTAAACAGAGAGGCTCACCGGATGATCCGCTCATCGCCCATCCGCACAACGATATTCTCTACATGGCGGTTAGCTATGGAGTGATCGGGGTCGCTGCTTTTTTTTGGCTCTTTGGGGAGATTGTGAAAAATGCCTTTAAACAAAGGCATAATCTTCTAGGATTTTTTGTGTTGTCCTCAACACTCGTCATCCTGGTCAGCGGTTTGTTCAATGCTCAGATTCTGGACGCCGGCATGGCCTTTTTTCTCGCGGTTACCGTTGGACTCCAGCAGGGATTTCGACAATTTAACAGATCCTGATAATTAGAAAAATGAGAATTATACTTGACAGGAATACGGCGGCAAGCCATTCAGGGACATTACCCAAAGGTATCATAGCGTCTATGGTGGTTGACAATCACAAAGCAATAAGGGAATATCCGGCGAAGATACATTAAAACCCGGAAATCCTAAAAAATTAAGAGGGCCAATATGCATTTGCGCAGACGTGTTCTGGTGACCGGCGGGGCCGGATTTCTCGGTTCTCATTTATGTGACTGTCTTCTCAGCAAGGGGTGCGATGTTTTATGCGTAGACAATTTCTATACCGGGAGCAAAAGAAACATCGCCCATCTAATAGGGAATCCCTATTTTGAAATGTGTCGACATGACATTACGTTTCCACTGTATGTTGAAGTCGACGAGATTTACAATTTAGCCTGTCCGGCATCCCCCATCCATTACCAGAACGACCCGGTTCAGACCACCAAGGTCAATGTTCACGGTTCCATCAATATGCTGGGGCTGGCCAAGCGGATCAAGGCCAAAATTCTTCAGGCTTCTACTTCGGAGGTTTATGGCGACCCTTCTGTACACCCCCAGCCTGAAACCTATCACGGAAACGTGAACTGCATCGGGCCACGTTCCTGCTATGATGAAGGAAAGCGATGTGCGGAAACCCTTTTTTTCGATTACTTTCGGCAGCACAAGCTTAAAATCAAAGTGGCCCGTATCTTTAATACCTACGGCCCCAGAATGCATCTAAACGACGGAAGGGTCGTTTCCAACTTTATCGTTCAGGCATTACGTGGGAAACCGGTGACGATCTTCGGTGATGGGACTCAGACACGGGCTTTTTGTTATGTGGACGACCTTATAGAAGGATTGATGCGATTAATGGATAGTATCGATGATGTGACCGGCCCATTGAATTTGGGGAAACCCGGTGAGTTTACGATACTGGAACTGGCAAAAAAAGTGATCGAACTGAGCAACTCCCGATCAGAGGTCATTTTTGAGCCGCTTCCGGCGGATGACCCCAGACAACGTCGACCGGATATTACACTTGCCCGTGAAGTTCTTGGATGGGAACCCAAAGTTGAACTGGAAGAAGGTCTTAAAAAAACAATCGCTTATTTTAATGAACTTTTGTCATCTACAATATAATGAATTCGCAAAAATTATTTTTGAACGTTTACAATACCATAAAAATTAAGGAGACGATCATGGCAATCAGCCCGGAACTTCTTGAAATACTCGCGTGTCCGAAATGTAAGGGTGACATATATTTGAACGATTCAAAAGATGGCCTGATATGTGAGACTTGCAGACTCTTGTATGAGATTCGGGATGATATTCCGATTATGCTCATTGATGAAGCCAAGCCCTTAAATGAATAGGAGAACCGGTTGAGCCGCGACAACGAATATTAAAATGGATAAAATTTCTTACAGCCGCTGCTTCAATTATAGCCGAGCATAAAGTCCGATACCATGAGTCTTCCTCAACCGCCAAAGCCTGCCAAGCTTGTGATAGGTTTTTTTTTGAAGGAAAAGCGCCTCGCCATTGATGTCGTAAAAGCGCTTGTTGAAAAATTGGGTCCTGTGGACATAACAAGCCCATGGCTCCCTTTTAACCTTACCACCTATTACGCTGATGAGATGGGCACACCTCTTTTTAGACGTATGTTGGCATTTAAAAGACTAATTAAGCAGAGTGCTCTGGCAAATATAAAGCTGTTTACCAATGATCTTGAGCGTGAGTATTCAATTGACGACAGACGAGCGGTTAATATAGATCCCGGATATTTGCTCCGTGAGCGTTTTGTCCTGGCGACGGGAAAAAATTATAGCCACAGGATCTATATCGGAAGTAGAATTTATGCCGATCTAACGCTGGTCTACTTAAATGGGCACTATAATAAAATGCCCTGGACGTATCCTGATTATGCTTCGGAAAATGTAATGACTTTTCTTGAATGGGTGCGCAAGAAGTATGTGATCGATCTTGGTTAAAATTTCATAAAAAATGTCGAGGAAAGAATAAAACTATGAAAAGTATGACCGCTTATGCCAGAGCCGAAAAAACGGAGAAAGAAATTAATGTCTTGGCTGAAATCCGCTCATACAACAGCCGGTATCTTGATGTTGCCTTGCGTATTCCTCACGGATATTCAGCTCTGGAGGGAAAAATAAAATCCTTGATCGCCGACAAGGTTGCAAGAGGCCGCATAGAGGTTAGTCTTCAGATAAATGACGATTCAGACGAGGCATATGCTTTTGAAGTAAATATCAGTAGAGCCAGGGCATATTATGAAAGCCTTGTGCAACTGAAAGACCAGCTCGATCTTAATTCGGAGATATCTATTGAACTTCTGGTCAGAGAAGGGGGTGTCCTTCGATCTGCTGAACATGTCCGGGATGTGGAGGCTAGCGGGTCTGTTGTCACAGATTGCATTGATGCCGCCATGGTCGATCTTATTGCAATGCGACAAAAGGAAGGAGATTTTATTGCTTTAGATATTTCCAAGCGCATTAACAACATTGAAAAAAGTATTCATCAAATCGAAAAAGAATCGAGGGACCTGTTGTTATATTATCAGCAGCGCCTTAAAGATCGTATCGCGGTTTTGACCAAAGGGATGGTGGAGATCGATTCTGACAGAATCGCACAGGAAGCGGCTTTTTTGGCTGACAAAAGTGATATTTCTGAAGAAGTTGTAAGAGCGACAAGCCACATAAAACAGTTTCTGACAATTATGGACGCCAAAGAACCTGCCGGTCGAAAGCTCAATTTTTTGCTTCAGGAGCTTAACCGCGAATTCAATACCATGGGATCCAAAACAGAAAAAGCCAGTGTATCCCACATGGTGGTAGAGGTGAAGTCGGAGCTTGAAAAAATAAGGGAACAGCTTCAGAATGTGGAATAATCCACACAAAAAGCTTTCATTATAAAAATTAATCATACCTGAAGCTTCTTTGAAACCGGATTGTTTCAGAGAACTAAACTATTTAAAATTTATCCGGATTGGAGTGATAAAGATGGATCAGAATCTCTTGAATATTGGTTTTGGGAATACAGTGGTTGCAGAACGGGTTGTTGCTATAGTTTCGCCAAATTCAGCACCCATGAAACGTCTTAAAGATGAGGCCAGGGATGAAAAGCGACTTGTGGATGTAACACACGGGCGTAAGACAAGATCTATTATTATTATGGACAGCAATCATATCGTGCTCTCCGCAATACAGGCCGAAACAATATCCCAGCGTTACACAACACTTAAAGGGGCGGTTTAATCCAGCATGGGTACGAAAGAGATGACGCTCCACCGTGGACATCTTTTCATCATCTCAGCGCCGTCCGGAGCCGGAAAAACAACCCTTTCCAGAGCTATACGCAAGCGTTTTACGGATATGCTCTATTCAGTTTCGTATACCACGAGATCGCCCCGTAAAGGGGAGAAGGATGGCGTTGACTACCATTTTATTTCAAAAGAAGCGTTTAAAAAAGATATAGAAACAGACCGTTGGTCTGAATGGGCCGAGGTCCATGGAAATTATTACGGTACATCCGCCGAATTTATTGAGAAGGGTTTGTCATCCGGCCGTGACATACTTCTTGATATCGATGTTCAGGGCACTATCCAGATTCTTAAACGTCATCCGGACAGTGTGACGGTCTTTGTTTTGCCTCCGTCAATGGACACCCTTAGACAACGCTTGGAGATGAGAGGGACTGAAAGCAAGACGGTTTTAAATCGGCGTCTTGAAAATGCAAAGAAGGAGATGGCCCACAAGAATCTTTACCGTCATGTTATCGTCAATGATCAATTGTTGTCGGCTATTGAAGAACTGATATCCATTATTGAAAGATATCGCCTTTAAATAACGAAAAAATAGAGATTGAATAAAAGGTCGTCGTGAATACAGAGATACTTTACGGGATTCATCCTGTTTCTGAAGCCCTAAAGGCGGGCCGGCGGGATATTTTTTCGAT
>JAFCZV010000570.1:1805-3366 GCA_019314155.1 Deltaproteobacteria bacterium | reverse complement strand
TCGTGGTGATCGTGCTTGCATTCAACCCCAAACAATTCGGTATCTTCCCCATGGAAGGTGCTAGTTTCCGGTGGTTCATAAAACTGGCTCAAAATGAATCGATCATTGACGCCTTTAAAAACTCTCTCGTCCTGGGTTCGCTGACTGCGGTGATATCTACCGGCATCGGCATTCTTGCTGCGCTGGCATTTATCCGCTTCGAATTTCCCGGCAAAAACACCCTAAACACGCTGCTGCTTTCACCGATCATGATCCCGGAAGTGGTTTTAGGCGTTGCACTTTTGTTGTTTTTGCGATGGCTCCAGCAACCCAAAAGTTTTGCCCTGCTGTTGATTGGACACGTAGTGCTGACCCTGCCCTATGTGCTCTTGATCGTTCAGGCCCGGTTGGTGGGCATCAAAAAAGAGTACGAAGAGGCGGCAAAATCTTTAGGAGCAAATGCATTTCAAACCTTTAGAGAGGTCACTTTTCCTTTATTGTTACCGGCCATATTGGCCGGTGCCCTTTTTTCCTTTACCATTTCGTTTGATGATATCACGGCGACGCTTTTCTGGGCAACGGCGCAGAACCAAACGGTTCCGGTGAAGATTTTCAGCATGTTGAGAAATTCCATCAGTCCGGAAATCAACGCCCTGGGCGCCGTTATGATCGTTCTGACCGTCGCCACCCCATTGCTGGCAGGTTACCTGTCCCGCAAGTTTTCAAAAGTAAAAGAATAACCTTACAAACATTTACTGAAAGGAGGACAAATGACAAACATCACCAAAGAAAAACTGGATAGGGTATACGACGCGTATAAAAACGGCAAGATCAGCCGGCGTCACTTTCTCAAATACCTCGGCCTTGCCGGTGCATCTATCGGGCTGGTCGGATTGCCCTTTGGAAACGCCGTAAAAGAGGCTTGGGCTGCCAAGTCCATCCGTTTCGACGGATGGGGGGGCTCGACTTCCGAGGCCTTCAAAAAATACGCCTTCAAGCCTTTTACCAAAGCTACGGGCATCAAGGTCATCGATGGCGAATTCGGTGACATGAACTCTTATCTGACGCGTGTTAAAGCCTCCTACCCACCGGGTGGTGAGTTCAATATCGCCCACCTCAGCGCCGTTTTCGACTATGCCCGATATGCAGAGTTGGGATTTTCTTCGGTACTGGATGAATCGAAAATTCCCAATCTCAAAAATGTCATGACCTCAATGATCAAACCCTTGCGGAAAATCACCAAAGGCACCCTCTCGGCCGTTCCCTACGACCTGGGGCAGACCGGCATTGCCTACAATACCAAGCATATCAGCAAGAAGAAGGCTGAAAAGCTGGGCGCTTCGCTGCTATGGGACAAAGGCTTGAAAGGCAAACTGGGCAGCTGGGGCGGCGATTTTAGGACCAACATGTGGTACGCCGCGTTGCACACCGGCCAGAGCCCCAACAATATGACCAACCTGAAAGCCATATGGGCGGCACTGCGTGAACAGCGCGGTCTGATGAAAAAATATTGGAGTTCCGGAGCCGAGTTGATGAGCCTGCTGGCCAATGGGGAGATTTATGCTACGGTGGCCTGGTCCGG
>JAFCZV010000570.1:0-1790 GCA_019314155.1 Deltaproteobacteria bacterium | reverse complement strand
TCTTTGTCCTGAAAGGCACCGATATGGAGATCGCCCAGAAGCTGCTCAATTTCATGCTCGAACCGACCGCGGCTATCGCCGTGGCCGAAGGGCAGAATTATCCGCCCAGCCTGGATCCGTCCAGGGTTAAATTAACAGAGAAGATCAAGAAGATGCCTGCCTTCGACCCCACCGGAAAACTGGACGGCTACCTGTTTGCCAATCCCTCCTACTGGAATGCCAACCAGTTGGCATGGACGGAAAAATGGGATCGGATCAAGGCAGGCAGTTAGATCAACATTAGATAGATTGGTGTTTGCAAATGCCATTTGATCGCCGAGGTCGGACTCTCTTAAGTGGAAGATGTCCGACCCCGGCATCAGACAAACGGGAAGCTTTCTCAAAAATACGATTTTGGCTCAATGTCAAGGCGGGGCTGTGTTTCAACCCGCAGGCATACTTTAGTATGTCGAGGACGTGAAACAAGGTCACAACACGGAAATTCGGTCAAAAGACATTTTTGAGATAGCGTCAAGAACAGGGAGACAGGACAATTGGCGACTGACAAGAAGCAGCCCATGGTGCAGTTTAAAGGCATTTTAAAACGGTTCGGCAAAGTTGTCGCCGTTGAGAAAATGGATTTTAACATCGAAGAGGGGAGCCTGGTAACGCTGCTGGGTCCTTCCGGATGCGGAAAGACTACATTGCTTCGCATGGTGGCCGGATTGGAGGAGCCCACCGAGGGCGATATTTTCATCAAAGGGGTTCGGATCAACGACACACCGATCCACAAACGAAACCTGGGAATGATTTTTCAAAACTACGCCCTGTTTCCCCACAAAAACATCTTTGACAACGTGGCCTTCGGCCTGAAATACCGGGATGTGCCAAAGGAAGCGATCAAGGAAAAAGTAATGCAGGCCTTGAAAATGGTTCGCCTGCCCGGCGTGGAAAACCGTATGCCGAGCCAGCTTTCCGGCGGCCAGCAGCAGCGCATCGCCATGGCACGGGCCATCGTAATTGAGCCGGATGTGCTGTTGATGGACGAACCTCTCTCCGCGCTGGACGAAAACTTGAGAGAGGAGATGCGGCGGGAGGTAGATAACCTCCAGCAGATGCTTGGCGTAACCACCATCTTTGTGACCCACGACCAGCGTGAAGCATTGAGCATGTCGGATAAGATCCTTGTCATGAAAGATGGCCGCAAGCAGCAGGAGGGCAGCCCCAAGGCTGTCTATAATGAGCCGGCCAACCATTTTGTAGCTGATTTTCTCGGACACTCCAACTTCATGCAAGGCGAAGTCGTGGATGTCGACGACCATCACGTAAACGTCAAGATTGAAACCGGTGATGTCCTCTTTGCAGAAAATAAAGGTGGATTCTCCAAAGGTAACCAGGTGGAAATGATAGTCCGCGCCCAGCGATTCGATGCCTTTCCCAAAGATGAATTTGAGCCGGTGGAAGGGATGAACCACTTCCAGGGCCGCATCAAAGATCGCAGTTACATGGGCGGGGAGGCCAGTTACTTTATCGAACTCGGCACCGATCGTGAAATTCATGTCATCAGTATGATGAGAACACGGATTTACAACATCGGCGAGGAGGGCAGCGTCCAGGTATCGCCACACCACTGTCATCTGATTCCCATTAAATGAGCCGACAGATCGTTTTTGCAGTAATCCTTTCGATCTGAAACCTGAAAGCAGATACCTTCGTTTTCAGGTTTTGTTTTTTCCTGCGGTTGATAGCCGACCTAAACGTGATGATGCTTTATAAAATCTCAAGAAAAAAATAGGAGCGCTTGTATGCTT
>JAFCZV010000121.1 GCA_019314155.1 Deltaproteobacteria bacterium | reverse complement strand
GCGGTCGATTTCTGGAAAGAAGCGTACCAGGACCGTTTTCTCGAAATATGCGAGCGATACGCGCATGTCATTGGCCCCATTTTCGCCGGTCATACCCATATGGATGAATACCGGCTGATCCTTGACCGTGACGGTGAAGCGTACAAAGCGCTCATCATCACCCCTGGCGTAAGTCCCCAGTACGGCAACAACCCGGCATTCAAGGTGATCACCCTGCGGGGAGAAAGTGATCACCCTGCGGGGAGAAAACTGGGAACCTCTCGATTATCGTTCCGTCAACTGCGACCTGGACCTTGCCTCACCCGATTTCAGCACTTATTACGTTTTCTCGGAAGCCTATTCCACGGAAATGCCCCTGGAAGAATCCCTGGTCGCCCTTTTTCCAACAATGGCAATGGATTCTCCTCACCAACGGTCCTATGCGCGGTTCTACTACTCAGGGCACGACGCTGCCGATATCATTGACGACGTCAACTGGCCGGCTTACTGGTGCGGCATCGGCAAAATGGACAAAAAGGAATATATTGAATGCGTTAACGCCTACTGAAGGGTTGACACGAAAGCGTTCTACAAAAACTAATGGTTTCCGACTATAGATGTCTATAGTCTTCGTTCTTCAACCCCGTGGCAAGCCACCTTAGTTCCGGAATCCAGACGGATCAGGCGAGGAATTTCATTAATACAACGGCCATTGGCATAAAGGCAGCGGCCATGGAAAACACAGCCTGATGGAAGGTTGATGGGGGTAGGAACCTCACCTTTCAGTTTAATATGTTTGGTTTTTTGGCGGCCGAGCTTCGGAATGGCGCTCAGCAGGGCTTGCGTGTATGGGTGGCGCGGTGATTCGAATAGCTCTTTTGTCGAGGCCAATTCGCAGATTGTACCAAGATACATGACCGCGACCCGGGTGCTGATATGCTCTACAACAGAAAGGTCATGGGTTATAAACATGTAAGTGAGGCCTCGCTTTTCCTGGGCCTCCATGAGCAGATTAAGGATTTGCGCTTGAATGGAGACATCCAGCGCCGAAACAGGTTCATCAGCCACAATGAACTCGGGATCCACCATCAAGGCCCGGGCAATACTGATTCTCTGTCTCTGTCCGCCCGAAAACTCGTGAGGGTATCGACCGGTCCATTGGGGGTCCACCCCCACTTGTTGCATTACCTCGGCCACCTTGTCATTAACCTCCGGGGACGTAATGGATTTATTATGAAAAAAAACCGGTTCCTCTAAAGTTTTTTTAACCGTCATTCGGGGATTCAGGGATGCATATGGGTCCTGAAAAATCATTTGCATTTTTTTCCGATAAGG
Source organism: Deltaproteobacteria bacterium (assembly GCA_019314155.1). Classification (GTDB taxonomy): domain Bacteria; phylum Desulfobacterota; class Desulfobacteria; order Desulfobacterales; family UBA11574; genus JAAXQD01. The sequence continues at coordinate 10,802 of JAFCZV010000121.1, read as the reverse complement.
AAGGATCTTTTTGGGAGTCATGTTGTCAATTCTTTGGTTCTGATAAAGTATTTCACCGCTGTTTGGAGGATATAATCCAAGGATTGTCCTTGCCAGGGTAGATTTTCCGCAACCGCTTTCACCAACCACCCCTAAGTTTTCACGCGGCATGATCGATAAACTGACATCATTTAAGGCTTTAACAGTTGTCCGCCTGCGAACGATACGCCCCTTTTCAATTGCAAACTGATCAAGCAGACCACCGGATATATCAAAATGCTTTACAATGTTTTTTACTGTTAAAAGGCCGTTTTTAATTTGCATTACCGTGATTTTCCATACTTGTTGGGAAGTTACGGATGTTGAAATAGAACTTTTGATTTTTTTATTGCTTCACCCAAATTGCCGGATCGTTTTTCCCACCATATGACACGCAACCATCCTGTCATGATCACTTACGCTGATAAGCGCCGGCACTTCCATCTGGCACACCGTATCACTGATAGTACAACGCGGATGAAAAGCGCAGCCCCGGGGGATGTCGGTTAAGGTCGGCATCATTCCGGGTATCTGGTTTAACCGCGATCCAGGCTGAAGGCTGCCGGGCAATGCTTTTATGAGCCCTTGCGTATAAGGATGTTTAGGATCATGAATAACCGCTTCGGTGGAACCGGCCTCCACGATTTTTCCCGCGTACATGACGACAATTTTCTCCGTTACCTGTGAGACTACCGCTAAATCATGGGTAATCAGAATCAGTGCCATATCTTCGTTTTCACACAACTCCAGAAGAAGATCCATGATCCCTGCCTGAATGGTCACATCCAATGCGGTCGAGGGCTCGTCGGCAATGATCAAAGAAGGGTCTGTCATTAAAGCAATGGCGATGATAATACGCTGGCGCATCCCCCCTGAACATTCATGGGGGTACTGAAGCAACCTCTTCTCAGGGGATGGAATGTAAACCTGTTTTAACTTTTCAAGGGCAATGTCCAGTGCGTCCTTTTTGCTCACGTCTCGATGAGCAAGCACGGTCTCCACCATCTGGGTACTTATGGTAAGAACCGGATTCAGTGTCATCATGGGGTCCTGGAAAATCATACTGATACGGTTCCCGCGAAATTTTCGCATCTCCTCTTCGGGTAATCGATTTAACTCTTGTCCTTCGAATAATATCTTTCCTGCGGAGATATATCCGGGCTTGCTTAAAAGGTTTATTATCGCAAAACCGGTTACTGATTTTCCGGCACCGCTCTCCCCAACTATTCCGAGCGTTTCTCTTTTATCAAGAGAAAAACTGACACCGTCGATGGCCGTCAACTCACCGAATCTTAATGCAAATTTAACTTCCAGATCTTTAACTTCCAGTAAATGATTCATATTAGACTCTGATCAACAGTTTATCCCTTATAAAGCTTAGGATTCAGCACGTCCCTCAACCAATCACCCAGAAGGAGTATAACTAGTATAAAAATGACCAGGAGAACTCCGGGGAAGAAGGTAATCCACCATGATCCGCTGAAGATATATTCAAAACCGGAGCGAATGAGAGATCCAAGAGAAGGTTTGGTAATGGGCATGCCTAAGCCTAAAAACGAAAGGGCAGCCTCACTCATCACGGCTTCTGCCACCTGAATGGTGGAAATAACAAGAACGGGCGTGAGGGTATTGGGCAATACGTGGCGAAACATGATCTGCCAGCGACTGATGCCGATCACCCTGGCCGCCTCCACATACTCCTTGTTCTTTTCCCCCAGAACCGAAGCACGAACTGTCCTTGCATAAATCGGCCAGTTAGATACCCCAATAACAACTATCAATAGCGGCACAGCAAGATCTGCATAGCGGCCGACACCAAAAGCCAGTTTGAATATTGCGCTGGAAAAAATCGCAACGATCAGGTAGGGAATGGAAAATTGAATATCGGTGATTCGCATTAAAAATGAATCAAGTTTTCCCCCAAGATAACCGGAAAACAGGCCTACCAGGATTCCCATGAATGCCTGGAGCAAAACCGCACCGCATCCGATGAGGAGGGATACCCTCAAGCCGTAAATCATGGCGCTTAAAAGATCCCTGCCCTGGATGTCGGTCCCAAAAATGAAAAGCTCGTCTCCACCCTCCATCCACACGGGCGGGGTTTCAGAATCCATGATATCAAACGTTGAGGGATCATAGGCATTAAAGGGTGCCACAACCGGTGCCAGAATACTGATGACAACCAGAATTGAGAGGACCGAAAAACTTAAAATAGCTATGGGATCGCGTTTGAAACTGTACAGTAGATAGGAATTTTTGAATCGATTCCAGGTTTTCATTTTATTCCTGCAATTCGTACCATAGGATTGACGAACCCGTAGACAATATCAACAACGGTATTGACGACGACGAAAATCACTCCCACCACCACCAGGTAAGCGACCAAAAGGGATGTATCCGAGCGTTCCACGGCCTCCAGAAACATAAATCCCATTCCCTGCCATTGAAAAACAGTTTCCGTCAAAATTGTAAAGGCAAACAGAATTCCCATCTGAACGCCAAATACGGTGATTACCGGAAGCAGGGTATTTTTAAAGGCATGCACAAACCAGACTCGCTTGCGGTGGAGTCCTTTGGCCCAGGCAAACTTAATATACTCGGTTTCCAGGACTTCCATCATTTCAGCGCGAACCAGACGGATAAAAAGCGGCAACATGATCGATGAGAGGGATACGCTGGGTAAAACCAGGTGCTTTAATCCATCCCAGGTGAAAAACCCGCTTTCCCATCCCCACACGTTAACTGTTTCTCCCCGCCCATAGGATGGCAGCCAGTTCAATTCCACACTGAAAAGATAGATCAACATGATGGCCGTAAGGAATACCGGTATAGCGACACCAACGGTGCTGGCCGCCATTACAATGCGGGAAAACCAGCTTTTGGGATAAATGGCAGCATAGATGCCCCCCGGAATGGATATGAGGATAAGGATAATGGTGGTGACAATGACCAGTTCAATGGTTGCCGGGGCCTTGGATGCAATGACTTCCAGGGCCGGCTTCTTGTAAAAGAAGGACAGCCCCAGATCACCTTGACATGCTTTTTTCACAAAACGAAAATACTGGGTATAGAAGGGATCATTTAGGCCCAATTGATCCCGTATTTCCTCGCGTTCAGCCGGCGTAACCCTCTCACCAACCAGGTCTCTAATCGGATCACCAATGTGGTGCTGTATCGAAAACCCCACCAGGCTGATTATCAGCATCACAAAAATGGCTTGAATTATACGTCTTGCGATAAACGCGAACATGACAGGCCTTTTTTTACCTTCAATTACTTCATTTCACCGCCCAGCTTGCCCCGTTATGACGGGGCTTCGCTTAAGACGCAGAGATCTCGGAGAAAATCAATCTCTCCGCCCTCGGCATCTCTCTGTGGTGAATATGCCTTGCCCACATATGCATGGTCTTCAACCTAATCGCACAGGTTGAAAAATTTTGGGGCAGGCACGTTAACTTCGGTAACGTCCGCCTGCCCCTTATGTTTTATTCACCGTTCGTGGTTCGTGGTCCTTCGCGCCAAAAAACCCTAAGAGGCATTTCCAAAGATTGCATCTTTCCAACGGCCAAAGAACCACTGATAACTGGCATTTTTGCTACTTGTATACCAGATCACCTAAATACGGAAAGTTCATGGTGTTCACGATAGGTTTGATGCCCACCTTATTTTTACCAGCATAGGAATGGTTCTGCCAGTGGAACGGCACAAACGCCGCGTCATCATATAGGATCTTTTCAATTTCCTGTAATATCTGCGTACGTTTTTTTAGATCGGTCTCAGTCTGGGCCGCCATGGTCAATTCATCGATCTTGGGATTGCAATAATTTCCGCTATTAAACTGTCCATAACCGGTTTCCTTGTTCGGACACATTGTTAAAAATTCACTGAAATTACCGGAATCTTCCGTATCCGAGTGCCAGCCGATCAATTGTATATCGGCAGCCTGGGCATCAAACTCATCCCAGTACTGGGCCTTGGGCATGGTTTTAAGATTCACCTTGATTTTAATTTTGGACAGCATGGAGACCACGGCTTCGGCAATCTTTTCGTCGTTTACATAGCGGTTGTTCGGGGCGATCATGGTACACTCGAACCCGTTTGCCAGCCCGGCTTCTTTCATCAGGGCCTTGGCCTTTTTTAGATCATAGCGGGGAACCAGTGCCGGATCGTACCCCATATAACCTTTGGGCCCCTGTTGACCGGCTGTGGTCGCAGTGCCTTTCATGATCTTTTTGACAATGCCTTTATTATTGATGGCGTGTACAATGGCTTGCCGTACGCGTACATCCTTGAACTCTGGGCGCCGTTTTTGGTTTAACTGAACGGTGATAATCCGGCCACCGGAAAAGGTAACCAGCTTGACATTGGAGTCCTTGCGAATTCTCTGAAAATCCTGCGGCGGCACCGGAGAAATAAAATCCACATCCCCGGAGAGCAACGCCGCCACACGTGTGACATCTTCCTTGATTGGGGTCAGGATAATCTTATCCACATTTCCGGGGGAATTCTTGTCCCAGTAATCGGCGAATCTATCAAGAACATACTTTGCACCCTGTTCCCATTCAGTGACCTTATAGGGACCTGTACCGGATTCATTTTTGAGCGCAAAGGAAGGTCCGATTTTTACGACAGCGTCTTTGGGCTGGCCGTCTTCATCCTTGCCGGAGTAGAATTTGCTGTCCAGGGAAAAGATATAGGTGGCCATGTTTATAAGGAGAGCGTAAGGTTTCTTGGTTTTGATATCAATCGTATAATCATCGACGATATGGCAGCCTTCAAAAGGCTCAAAAAGTCCTTTAAAATCCGGGCTCTTAAAAAAGCGATCAAAAGTAAATTTCACATCTTTGGCCGTAAAAGGGTTGCCGCTGTGGAATTTGACTCCCTTTCGTAAATAAAATCGCATTGTCAAATCATCCAGACGCTCCCACTTTACCTGGGCATAGCGCACGAGGGGATCAAATACCCAGTGTGAATACTGGAGCATTCCGCCTGACAACTGTACCTGGGGGTCCTGTGATACGGGACCCGCATCCAAACCCACTTTCAGAGTTTTGGCTCCTGCTATTGCACCCAAAGAAAATAGAATGCAGATTGATAAACAGAGTACGAATAATTTTTTCATTATAGCCCCCTTTTTGATTTATGTTCTTTGTTAGTCCTTAACCGGGAAAAACAGTAATCCCAATACCTGAAATGCAAAACAATCTGTTATAAGTTATTGATATTGATAAAACTTACTTCCTTCGAGATGGAGCATAGAGAAATCAGGCTATAGTGTCAAGGGAAAAGGTAAAAGTGGTTGGATCAGGACCCATACAAAACATTTTGTGCCGGTTTCTAAGAGCACCTTTCCCAGACGATCCGGGAAATTAATCTCCATAAGATCTTCGACCCAACGTCGGGGTTTTTTTGCGGCTATGGAACCGAGTCCGCCAACCGCCCATGGTTAGCAGTTTCTTACTGCATTTATGAATTCCTTCATCATTTTAAAATCTTTAACTCCGCCTTTTTCAACACCGCTGGACACATCAACTCCAAAGGGTTTTATATCTTGGATCACAGAACAAACATTTTCTATATTTAAACCCCCAGCCACAATAACTTTTCCTGCCATGTCTTTCACCCATGTTGGGAATGGATGAAAAATACCGCTGCCTATGCTGGCGTCATATATAAAATATTCATAATTGATATCCGATGAAGGCATTTCTTTCGATGCCAATACTAGGTTTGGGATCTGCCTTGCTTCATATATTTGAGTATAATCGAACACATCTGCAACTTCTTGCACGTCACTATAGGTGAGTCCTACGACAAAGCTTTTTATTCTTCCTTTTGCATATTCTGCCAGTTCGATTGCGTTCTGAGTAGAACAATATCGTTTGCTTTTTTGATAGGTTACAATTCCGATTGCGTCATATCCATACTCTATGGCTTTATCTATCTGTTCTTTCGTTTTCAACCCACATACTTTTGCGAACATGTTCTTTCCTTTACCCCGGGAACTATTTGTTATTTTTGCGCAAGCCCTAAGTGAAATTTAGAGTAATCTCTAAATTCACCCTTATACTTCTTTTGATGAATTTTGGTCAATACGTAATGCTTTCCTTTATTTCGTAATGCTGTGATCTCTCATCATGCCTTGAAAGCACATTCCTCGCTTTATCAGGCACATAAGATTTTTCGTAATCCTCACCAACAAATTTCTTCACTGCTTCCAGAGAATCAAACTGCATAATTGTAATAAACTCAACCTCGTCGCTTAGTGGTCGTCTTAAAAGCTGAATTCCACGATAACCCGATACATTTTTAGATGCGATTGTAGGAAATATTTCAGTCTTAAGGAGATTTTCATATATGTCTGCATTTTCTAGTGTCGTCCAACCATGCCAGATTCTGGATATCATTTTTTCACCCCCTTATCTTCCTCTTGCCATCTGCCCTTGCTTCTGTCTTAAATGTGTGTTTTGGGTACTAAAAATTGCCGTGCGTCCTCATGTATGCGCATTGTGAGATGTCGCTGATATTGTTCCCTGAATTTCATGTCTCGCTTTCACAAAAGACTTCACAGAACGAGAAACATCTTCAGGCGTTGTTGCCCAGGAACAAACACTAATTCGTATCACTTTCTTATTGTCCCATGTGGAACCACCACACCAGCATTCCCTCATCTCTTGCACACATTTCAAGATGTTGGTGGTCAATTCATCGGTTCCACAAGAGACAAGGACTTGATTAAACACGACCTCATTTAACACCTCAAAACCGTTGGCTTGTAACTCATGAGCGAATTGGACAGCCCGTTCATGCAATCCATAGACGAGTTCATCAATGCCTTGTTTGCCTAACGACTTCATGGTTGCCCACAGTTCGACAATTCTTGCCCTGCGCGACATCTCCGGAGTAAAGAGCATGCCATCCCTTTCCGCCTCGCTTAAGATGATATACGAACCGGTCATATGCAACGCAGATACTAACGCCTCTCTGTCTTCACATAAAATAATGCCACAATCATACGGCGTATTCAAGGTTTTATGACCGTCAACAGACCAGGAATGGGCTTTTTCAATGCCTTTTGTCAGATGGTTTAATTGCTCGACCGCTCCTGCCCATAATCCAAACGCTCCGTCAATATGCACCCAGGCATTGGCTGCATTCGCCTTTTCACAGATCTCGTCAAACGCATCAAATGCCCCGGAATTGACATTCCCGGCTTGTAAGACAAGTATCGTTGATTCATCCAATTCTGGAATGAGTTCAAGTCGAATTCTCCCTTGTGCATCAGCATCAACCCATTCAAGATGTGCTTTCCCGAATCCTAATAATCCAATTGCCTTCATCACTGTTGAATGCGCCTGCTTTGAGACAACAATCCGTATCCTTGGAGCCCCACACATACCTTGTTCATTGACATCCCATCCTAATCTTTTGAAAACTCTATATCTCGCCGCCGCTAATCCACAGAAGGTTGCCAAAGACGTTCCGCTGACAAATCCTGCAACAGTCTGTTCCGGAAGATGAAACAGTTGTCGCAGCCATTTCTCAACAACAGCTTCTAAAGATGACGAAATGGGAGAAAGCACATGCATGGCTGGATTTTGATCCCAACAATCTGCCAACCATTTTGCTGCTAATCCAGCAGGAACAATGCCACCACAGACAAATCCAAAATATCTACCGCCAATTTGAGAGACGGTGGCAGGAGAACCATACGTATGTAGCGCTTCTAAGACATCTCTGGTCGTTGTCGGAGATTCAGGCATCTCTTCATCAAAATAGGCGAGGTTTTCGATCGCCTTCTCTGTAGGAAACACATGCCTCGTAAACGCCTGTTCTAAATACTCATAGGCATATTCCTGGGCTTGATTGAAGATCGTTTTCTCCTCCATTTCGAGAAACATCTCTTCATGGATACTCCTTTGTTCTTTCATGTAATTCTCTTCTCATGACTTTCAGCAGATGCGTAAAAAGTCATGTTCTTTCTTCTGATAGGGGTCATGGGACATTCATGCCGCCCAACCGCCAAGCTCACAGCGTTTCACGTCCGGTGCAGTAAGTTGGTTATACGAGTTGCTACTCTCTCCTCTTATATTTTGAGCTAAAACTTGGAAAAAACATAGGTGTCATTTTCCGATATTCAATATACTCTTGACCCAACCGTTTTACGAGTTCTGGTTCCTCAATAGCTTTTAGTTCCCAGTAGTTAATTCATAAAGTCCAGGTGCCATAGAAATATTTATCCAGAATACCGCCTGCCTCATCTTTTGCCCATTTTTCAAGCCCGAGTTTTTTTATACGGCAAAGATTATACACTTTAGTATTGTGCCATTTTTCCGCCTGGTCTCTATAAGGATGAAGATATTCACAGGGAAAATCGTTGCATTCGGCACAAGTTTTCATATCAGTCTTTTCAATACATTTATAAACCCTGCATTCCATGGTATGATGTGCACATTTTCCATCTTCGCCCCTACATCCCTTACATTTAATTTGCTCAGGTGAAACATTAAAGACACCTGCTATTGTTTCAGCCATTTCTTGGTCAAACTGTGATAGATAAAGGTAACATTCGAAACATGGCAATCCACAGGGAGCGGTCATATAATTATAATCTATTTTTTTATCTCTTCTTTTTACCTTTAATTCTTTTCCCATTTCCCTTATTTTCTGAAAAACTTCCATGCTCATAACATCTTCTCCTTTGTGAATAACATGTATTAGGTAACCGACGTGAAATATGGGAATCGTCACTTTTTGACAACTCAATCAGAGTTAATAAAATATGTTGTTGCTGTGGCACAACCCTCATTCTGCCTTCAACAAAATTCTCAATTTATATTTCATCAAAACCAAAAATCGATGTCTGCATTCTTTTGACACCCGCAAGCGCTCTTTTACTAAGGTTCATATATACTCTAAGATCGCGCTCTTTCTTTTTATATTCTCTTACATCCTCTTCTGACCAGAAGAGTAATGACTTCCGTCAGAATACGTCCACAATACTTGGGCTCTTTGTTTTTGCAAGAGGCACTAATGGTAAGCAGAACATAGGGTCGGATCCGTCTGTCACCTTTGTAATATTCAGTTCGCTGTCAAGTGCGATCTCTATCTGTCTACCGCTATTGGAGCATTCTGCCTGAATAGTAAAAGACAATTCCTTTTTTTGTAATCTCCCATACACGAAGGGAGTCGCAAAAGCGTCAGCGGCTCAGGCAGCAAAAAATTGCTCGCCAGAAGAGGCCGTCATTAGGAAACCTGTGTTTTCAAGGGAAAGAGGATAAGCCCAATTTATCCCCTTGCCATCGCTTCGATAAATGAATGTTTTTAAGTTTTCAAGCTTGTTAACAATTTGATGCACCTGATCCTTTGGCATCTGGAGCTCGCCGGCGATCAAATCTGTTGTAATAGGATATTTGACAACCGCCATTTTCATAACGATAAAATGATGGGCCCTGCGCTCCTCTTTCGATAAAGAATCTGCATTTGCCTTGGCACCCTTTTCGCCTTTCTTCGCCCCTTTATCTGAAAGCAGCGGCGGTATTCGCATCATAATACCGCAAAACCCCATGTACAATTTATGTTTCAGATCATTTATCATAAATTTCCACCTTATATTATTGGTTAATCAAACATATTTGGATCATCTCCTCTCCGAGCTGTAGGCACTACCCTCTGGCCTGTAGGCTCTACGGGCTGGAAGCGGAGCCGGAAGCCGATTAGTTGTCGTCAATCCATCAGGTAAAATACATGTATCATCTCCTATGGAGCAGGTGTGTTCCCAAGGAATTCAAGGATCTCAGGGTTCAAGTGCAAATGCAAAAAAGTAAAGAATGCGGGACAGGAAGGCCTACTCCCTATATGCCGCAGCCGGAAACCCGCGGAGAACGAAGATCCGGGCAAAAAGAGCATTTACGGATGGAAACTAATTAAGCATGAGACTCACCTGCTTTAAATCCTCGGAAGAAAGCTCAAAATTGAATATGCCGAGGTCTTCCCCCATGTGCTGCTCAGAAGACGTTCCGGTCAGCGGAACAACCCAGGATTGAGTAAGATATCGGAAAAAGATTTGCGCTTCGGTTTTTTTATACTTCTGGGCAATGGTCCGAACGATATGGCTGGCCAAAATATGAGGATTTGCAGTAAGGGTCCAGAAACTCTGGTAAACGACGCCGTGATGAGAGCACCACCGACGCAGGTCTGCATCGTACCGGGTTTCCGGATAGAAACGATTTTGTACAACCGCCGGCTTCACGGCGGCATCGGCATAGAGAGACCTCAACACTTCCGCATCGTAGCAGTTGCTGATTCCCAGCTGAAGCGCTCCGCCGGCCTTTTGAATTTTTTCCATTGCCTTTTGAATTTTTTCCATTGCCTTCCATACCTTCAACAAAAGCGCGTGGGGGGCTATGGGGGAATGGAGTATTAGGGAATCCACATATTCGGTTCGCAGGTTTTTTTTCGATGTCTCGAAGGATTGGGCCACCTGCAACTCGACCGGGGAGTTTATATCGTATGGCACTTGCCTGGGATCCTGGCCGGAAATAGGGGTGAATTTGGTCTGTAGGAACAGGGCCTCCCGTTCGACACCCTCGTTTTTCAGCCTCTGAAGTGCTTCTCCAACCAGTGCCTCGTTGTAGTGTTTCGGCTGGCCGGCGGTATCGATCCCCCTGAATCCTGCCTGGATGGCCTTCACCACCAGGTCTGCCGTGCGGTCCTTTTTCCAGGCTGTGCCGTAAATAATCCGCGGCATTTTTACGCCGGCAGAAGTCGTTAACCATTTCTGA
>JAFCZV010000569.1 GCA_019314155.1 Deltaproteobacteria bacterium | reverse complement strand
CGCCATCCCCAGGACTCGGTGGCCCAGGCAAGGGGGGTGGTGGCGATCACAGCCCCGAAATTTCCCACGGACATGAGCAGGCCGATCATGGTGGCGAATTCTTCCTTTCTGAACCACTGAGAGATGGCCTTGACCCCCGGAACATAGACGCCCCCGACGCCAAATCCGATAAGGGCCCGTCCCGCCGAAGCCCAGCCGATGTTCGGCGCCATGCCGAAGATAAAACACCCCACTGCTGCCACCAAGGACCAGTAGCCAACGACGCGCCGGGGTCCGATCCGATCCGACAGGTATCCCACCAGCGGCTGCTCAAAGGCATAGATATAAAAATACATGGACGACATTAAACCCAACGCCGTTGCATTGGTGTGAAAAGAATCCAAAAGGTCCGATACGATCACCGAAGTGGACACCCGGTGGAAATAGACGAAAAAGTACACCGCGCAGATAACGGAAAAGACCATCCAGCGGTTGGAATTGCCATATGTATTGGAAGTGCGGTTTCTCATTAAACCCTAACCCAGACAAGCCGGTTGTAGCGAAGCGGACTTGTCCGCCTGTGCCGTGTGGCGGAAATCCCTATTTATCGGGGAACCAAACAGGTTATTATCAGTTAGAATATCGAATATCGAACAAGGAATTTCGAATTATGAAGCTTATGATTTTTTTCCTTCGAAAAAAGCCTGCCAGCACTTACATTACAAGGTGTCTGCTGTCAATAATCAATTTTTGTAAAACGTCTCGAAATTTTAAGGATTTTTATAGATAGCTTTGTGTGGGAGGTTATAAAATGGCTTCTTGTAACTTCCGGCCGACGATTTCCCCTTGATCATAAGGGATCTCTTGTGTAATCTTTAAGATCGATGGAAGATTAAATGCCAATTTGAGCGATCGATTCCATGCTTTGCCAAGCAGAGTATTTTTCCATGGGCAATAACCCGGCTAACGGCCATATATTGAATTATCGGGGACTGAAAGAAAACGGATACGTGGTTTTTGAGACGGATTCAGTGAATCTGATTTTTACGTTGCGGGGCGGCTGCATGATCGATGTTTTCGATCTCGATTCGTCAACGCCGGTTGCCTATCTCGATTTTGATATTAAAAGAAATGTGATGCTCGCATACGCCTTTGGCTCGCCCATTATCGGGTTGCCCTTTAGCAATCAATTTCGCAAAACATTTGGCAAGACCATTTTTCCATTTAGAGATTTGAGACCCGGCCACAATGTCGGATTTTTTGTTGAGAAGACCTACAGAAATAAAGGAGAAAAAGGTCTCTGGAATCTGGATGAAATTATGATGACCATCGCTCTGGAGACCGCCTTTGAAGAAGGTGTTGAGGTGTTTATCATTAAGCCCACCGGAGACAGAACCCGCTATTATCGCAGCAAATTTTGGGCACAGATTCGGCCAACCACTGGAAACAATGTTATCCTGGGGATTGATGTCCCACAGGTCAGGAAAAAACTAAAGCACATCGAGCTTCAGGAAGTGGACGGCAAAACCCATTTTTTCAAGGTAACCGGTCATCCGGATATAAGGTGAGCAGACATGGCAAAACTGAAGATTAGGATTTTCAAAAATAACGGCACCACGCCGGACACGACGGCAACAATTCCCCTTGCCATCGTTAAAGTGGCGTCAAAACTGATCCCGCGTAAAGCCGTTACGGTGCTTGATGATTTGGGCATCGACCTGGATCAACTCATTGGATGATTTGGGCATCGACCTGGATCAACTCATTGAAATCTCAAAGTCCGAAGACGCTTTGGGAACCTTGGCGGAAATCGAAGAGCACAAGAAAAATAGAAAAATCGTAATTTCTGTAGAGTAATGGAACATTCAGAAGAGAAAAAATCAGAAGTTGAACGCGCCGGAGATAATCTGTTCAATTTTGTCGTTGACCGTGAAGACATCAAATGGCTGATGTCACACCTGCCGGAAGTGGCGGACATCCAGCGGGAAACGGTTGAATACGAACTTCAGATACTTAAAATCATCAGTGTCGGGTGGAGCATATCCTATTATCTTGAAACCAGCCCCCATAAAAATCAGCTTTTAGAACTTTACTGGAAGGCCGTCTATGATTTTTCACAGACGATCTCTACGGCAACCGGGCAAATAATCGGCCATGATATCGATTATTTTCAGATACTCAAGGACCGTCTGGACATGTACGTGGACGCCCTGGCCCAAAAATCTGACGCACTGGAGCCTGCTGCGGTCATCGGACCGGAGTTTGCACGGACCTGCGGGAATGCGGAGGATATATTTACGTTCATGACCGGCTCGAAGATGTTCATCGCAACCATCAATCGAACCAAAGAATATTTGGAAGCCATCAAGCTAAGATGACCCGGATCGACATCCATCAAGCAAAAAGGTGGAAATGTATTTACCTTCGTAAAACCCTAAGCGAAAGCCCACACCATGCACATTAGAGAAGCCGATTCCGGGGAAATTCCCGCCTTGTCAGGTCTCATTCGAGATGCCTTCCGGGATGTCGCCGAGACGTTCGGCCTCACCCGGGAAAACTGCCCTAAACACCCGTCAAATCTTACCGATGAATGGATTGAAAACGATCTGGATAGGGGTGTGATTTATTATGTCCTGGAGAACGATGGCATATCCGCGGGCTGTGTCGCCCTTGAAAAAGCGGGGCCGGATCTTTGCTATCTTGAACGACTTGCCGTGTTGCCGGCGAACAGACGAAACGGTTTCGGCAGAGCTATAGTCGATCATGTTTTTGCCCAGGCAAGGGGTTTGGGGGCAAAGAAAATAAGCATCGGAATTATTGCCGACGATACGAATTTGAAGCGATGGTACAGAAAGCTGGGGTTTGTTGAACTAGAGACCCAGGCATTCGAACATCTGCCGTTTCTCGTCACCTTCATGTCGTATGAAATAGCGCCATGTCCTCCATCATGATGACATCTGCAGGAGAAATTTAAGGAAATGCTCGAAGGTTCGGCCTGACCGGCGGTCTGGACGGGTATTCGTTGGTTTGAGCCTTTTGTAAAGCGCTAAGCTCCCTCGGCTAAAATTGAAGAACTCGCATTTTAAATATGTTTAAAATGTTTCTTGATCGTTGGGCGCACTTATTTTACACTGGATTTAACCTGCTCTGAACGTTTAACGGTAACCGAGTAAAAAATAGGAACAAAGAATGATAACATTGTTGGATTATGGCGCGGGCAACGTCCGGAGCGTCACCAATGCCATAGAAAGTTTGGGCGCGCGCGTAAAAATCGTCTCAGATATTGACGATATATTGTCCGCTACCCAGCTGGTTTTCCCCGGCGTCGGCAATTTTGGAAGCATGA
>JAFCZV010000120.1 GCA_019314155.1 Deltaproteobacteria bacterium | reverse complement strand
CTAAATAGTATCACAATCATCTGTAACCATTAGATATCTGACTTTCTTGCAAGGTATCTGGTGTCGTGCAAGAGATTCGCAATCTCAATATATTGTGTTCGAGTTACTTCTTTGATAATTGGAATATCATTTGCAATCTACACTCAAATTGTATTGATCTAACCGAGAACTATGGCAAGTAGTGCTCGGCGGTTATAGGATTTTAATACAGGACAGCTCTGATAAAATTCAGGGATTATTGCTTGTTAAGCGCACAAATCATATCTTGCGCGTGCCGCCTCTATAGCAGCAGAATGAAGCTGACCCCACTGTTCTATGGATAGGAATATTGACTTCAGGGAGAGGCCGATTTCGCTAAGTGAATATTCAACGCGTGGCGGGATTTCATTGAATTGTTCACGAATCACCAATCCGTCTTTTTCTAATTCTCGGAGTTGTTGAGTGAGCATGCGTTGCGTAATTTCTGGTAAGTCCGAGCCCCGGTTTCATTTTTAGCTCTGAATATTTCCACCCATCTTACAGCCTCAGTATCGTTATCATTTCCCTAACACCTTAGTGCCATGGCTTTCTATGAAATTATTCTTATTGGCTCAGTCATTTCTGAATTCAAATGAAAAAACATGACAATCTATAGATGATACGCTCACATCTTTATTTTCGCTGATCGGTACATTAGCAATAATTACCAAGCCGGTTGCTCGCATTTAATCATACTAAGCCACCAATTGTAGTATTAAATTCCCAAGCGAGCGAGCTTCTGATTGAAAGGCAGGTGATTTTATGCTCCGGATTTGCATGAATAAAGACTGTACCTCTCCGTATTTTCATCCGCACGTAAAGGTTCCAAACCAAAAATACTGTTCAAGTATAGACTGCCAGAGATTGAGGCGAAGAATTTGGCAGAGAAGTAAAAGATCAAACGATGACGATTATAAAATGAACCAGATTGAGTCTCAAAACACATGGATAAAGAAAAACCCCGGATACTGGAAAAAATATCGTGAGAATAATCCAGATTATACTGAAAGAAATCGAAGACTGCAGAAAATACGGAATCTAAGGGCCAAACATCGACTAAAAGTTCAAAATTCGGAATTTGAGGATATTGCAAAGATGGACGAGTACGAGCAGAAAAAAGCCATGTTATCGGGATACTACACACTTTACCCCATACATATTGACAAAATTGCAAAGATGGACCCGATACTCGTAAAAATTGATGTGATTACAGCGGATTAAGTTGGTGAGATTGAATATTTCCCTATTGCAAAGAGAGGACTATATGGAAAAAGATTCTAAGTTCATGTTATTCTAATAACAATTCACACATTTTGTTTTTATTTAGAGGTGGGATTCATTAAGCTGCTGCCGCAGAATTAACAAAATCAATAAAATAAGGCTCCTCGGTTTTGCTATAGGAGGTTTGAGGATCTATAGAGGCAAATCGAGCAATAATGTCTAAGATAATATCAATTTTACATGTACCTGATGCAAATGAAGCACAGGTTATGTCACTCTTTCTAAAACTAAGAAATTTTATCAAGCAGATTGATTTTAGCATCACCGATTTGCGAATTTATACCCGTCAGCAATTGGCTATAAAGGAAATGGAGACGGAAAGGGATATGACGACCCTCATCGTCGGATGGGCAGTTTCTGAACTACCAAATTGGTCAAAATGGAATAGGATTATTTTGCAATCGCAGAAAGTCACTCAATTCATTCCTCTGGATTTAACCGATGGAAATGGTGTTGTCGCACGGACATCAAGGGCAGCAACAGATAATACCGGGAACTGGAGCAGCAAAGCTCAAAGGACAAAATTAAAGCTATTTCTAAAAGGGCACTATCTTAATTCTTGGGCACCCTATGGCCTGAGGATATCGTCGAAGATTGATCCTTTAAAAAGCAAACAGCCATATCGTTCATGCAACAAGTTAGAACCGGGCCCCCCTGATGAAATAGATATTGTTCGGCTGATTTTCAGACTTTTTGTCGAACACGACTATTGTTTTACCGAAATCAGCAACTTGCTAAATTCACAGAAAATTAAACCGCCACTGAAACGCCTTACGTGGAGTGCAAGAAACTCGAAAGCAATATTGCAATCAGCCGTATATATTGGCTCAAACCGATTTCGAGGGTGTATCAAGCATGATGCTTTTTCGCCGCTGATTGATAGGTCAGTCTTTTTTAAAGCGCAGGAAAAAATATCCAGAAATGCAGTCTCCCTGGAATCATAGGAATTATGGTCAGACAATGTCTACAATTCTTACCTTATATATAGAGTGAGTAATGCTATGGAAGTGACGGGATTAAACGGGTCTGGAGAAGATAATATCACTGATGAGTCTAAACTCCCGGCTGCGCAGTATGTCCGCATGTCCACCGAACATCAAAAATTCTCAACTGAAAACCAAGGGGACATTATTAAGGAATATGCCGACAGCCATGGAATGGTCATTGTTAAAACCTATGCTGATGATGGCAAAAGTGGTTTGAGCATCGATGGTAGGGATGCATTAAAAAGGCTAATCGACGATGTTGAGACCGGAAAAGCAAATTTTAATGTCATATTGGTTTACGATATCAGCCGATGGGGAAGGTTCCAGGATGCTGATGAAAGCGCTTATTATGAATATATTTGTAAACGCGTCGGTATCAACGTCATATATTGCGCTGAACAATTCACCAATGACGGCAGCCCGGTTTCAACGATTGTCAAAGGTGTTAAGCGGGCTATGGCTGGAGAATATAGCCGGGAGCTTTCCGTTAAAGTTTTCAAAGGACAGTGCAAGCTTATTGAGCAGGGATATCGCCAGGGTGGACCAGCCGGTTACGGATTGCGGCGTATGCTCATCGATCAGCACGGCAATAGAAAAGGGCTATTGCTTCAAGGTGAACATAAAAGCCTGCAAACAGATCGTGTGATTCTTGTCCCTGGGCCACAAGAGGAGATTGATACAGCAAGGTCAATCTATAAAATGTTTGTGCATGAAGGAAAATCAGAACTCGATATCGCAAGTTGGTTAAATGCCAGAGGTGTTAGAACTGATCTGAGTCGATATTGGACAAGAGGCACTGTTCATCAAGTACTCATCAATGAAAAATACATCGGCAACAACATATTTAACAAATCATCGTTCAAGCTGAAGAAAAAACGGGTTAAAAATCCGCCTGATATGTGGATCAGGGCTGACGGGGCCTTTGATGCTATTGTTGATTCTCAGATATTTTATCAGGCCCAGGGAATCATATTAGAGCGTAATCGGCGCTATTCGAATGAAGAAATGCTTGATCGATTAAAATATCTCTTCCAAAAGCACGGCAAACTATCCGGCATGCTAATTGACGAAACCGAAGGCATGCCATCAAGTGCTGTGTATCGTACTCGATTTCATGGGTTGGTCAGAGCATATCGATTGGTGGGGTACACGCCAGACCGCGATTATCAGTATATAAGGATCAACCGATTTCTTCGTAAATACCATAAAAGAATTATCGATGAGGTCATCAATCAGATAAAAGACCTCGGAGGCATGGTTGTTCGTGATGATAAAACCGATCTCCTTCTCATAAATAATGAGTTTACGACTTCTATCGTAGTTGCCCGCTGTTGGCAGACACCTGCGGGATCATTACGATGGCTAATCCGTTTGGATACAGGGTTGGCCCCTGATATTACGGTAGCGCTTAGAATGGATACCGCAAATCAAACTCCAATCGATTATTACCTGTTACCCATCATTGATATTGAAATGGGCAGGTTTCGGCTGGCCGAAGATAATGGTGCCAATATCGACACTTATCGATTCGAGAATCTTGAATTCTTTTTTTGTATGGCTGAACATGTCAAAATATGGATGGCGGCATGATTGTTGACAAGGCACATTCGGTGAAGATGATTCCAATCGAAAAGATCCGCGTGTTAAATCCCAGGGATCGTAATGCGAAAAAATTCGAGTTAATTGTACAGAACATCTCAAATTTGGGCCTGAAAAGACCTATCACGGTAAGTGTCTCTGAGAAAAAAAACGGGGAGCAATGGTATGATCTTGTCTGTGGCCAAGGTCGGCTGGAGGCATTTGTTGCTCTTGGGCAACTGAGCATCCCGGCGGTGGTAATTGATGTTTCCAGAGAAGAGTGCTTTTTGATGAGTCTTGTTGAAAATCTGGCCAGAAAACAACATATCAACCTTGAACTTGTCCAGCAGATTGGGACACTTAAAGAAAGGGGGTATAAAACATCTGAAATAGCTAAAAAGATAGACATGAATAAGGAATATGTCAGGGGAATAATCAGGTTGTTGGATCGTGGTGAAGAGCGGTTGATAAATGCCGTTGAAAAGGGAAGGATTCCCATCACCGTTGCGATGGAAATATCAGCTGCCGATGATGAAAATGCACAAATAGCGCTTTTAGAGGCATATGAAAAGAAGAAGCTGACCGGCACCGAGCTTAAAAGAGTCAGACAACTGATAGACCAGAGGCGCAGCAAGGGAAAGTTGTTGCGCGTCGGTTTTGATAGTTCCAAGAAAAAAAGTCTTACGGCCAACGCCATGGTTCGTACATACAGACAGGAGATGGAACGGCAGAATTTGATGATTAGAAACGCAAAACTATGTGAAACGAGATTGGTCTTTATTATTTCAGCGCTATCAGAATTGTTTGAAGATGAAAACTTCATCAATTTATTGCGGGCAGAGTTGATCGAATCGATGCCCAAGTATTTATCGGTGCAAATAAAAGAAAAAAATCGAAGCAGCCATTATGAAAAATTCAATTAAAATGGCTTTTGATCCAGAAGCGGTCGAGATTGCGGTTGAAAATATTCTGCCGCTTAAAAAGATTAGGCCAGCTGTTAAGCACACTATTAAATATAGGCAGATTTCGACATCGATTAAGGAGGTCGGTGTCATTGAACACTTGGTTGTGTATGCTGAAAAACAAATGCAGGGGAAATACATCCTCCTCGATGGGCACCTGCGGCTTGAGGTGTTAAAGGAGATGGGGGTGAAGAAAGTTTATTGCCTGATCTCAAAAGATGACGAAGCATTTACCTACAACCATAAAATAAGCCGCCTGGCCACCATCCAGGAACATTTTATGATTTTGAAAGCGATCGAGCGGGGTGTTTCAGAGGATCGTATTGCAGCTGTTTTAGATGTGGATGTGGCCAGGATTCGAATAAAAAGAGATTTGTTAAATGGCATTTCTCCTGAGGCCACCGAACTTTTAAAAGATAAGCACGTGAGCCCCAACGCTATCCGCATTTTAAGAAAATTAAAACCGGCCCGACAAATTGAGGTCTGTGAAATCATGATGGCCGCTCACAATTACACCGTGCCTTTTGCCAAGGCACTTTTTATGGCAACGCCTGAAAGCCAACTGCTGGAAGATCATAGAAAGAAAAATGTTGATGCTTTTTCTTCCGAGGAGATGGCGCGAATGGAGAAAGAGACAGAGGTTTTAGCCAGAGATATTAAATTGGTGAAAGAAGCCTACGGCAAGGATACGCTGAACCTGGTAGTGTCTTGCGGCTTTCTGACACGTATGCTGGATAATAATAATGTTATCCGCTATCTTTCAAAAAATTACCCTGAAATTTTGTCTGAATTTCAAAAGATCATCGAGGCTTCGTCGCTTTCGTAATAAGAGTAAGACTGAAATTTTGAAGGGTCTGATAAGAAGTGATTATGTCTACTCTTACCCAATATATTGAGCCGAAATCGAAGACGGTACGTATGACTGCCAAAACTACTGCCTGATTTATTTGTGATCGAATAGCCCTTACATCCGGGGAAGATTTTGTTTCTGAGATGGTGACTTAGAATTTATTATTTCAATGACCCCAAAACTGCACAATACGGCTATTATTGTTCAATCAGACCTATGAATTAGAAAGCAAGGATTGTTGATAAATTTCCACGCTTTTCTTATTTGTATGGCTATACAATATATTGGGGTGATGCCGTCTGGTGGGAAACGTGTGATATCTCCAACGTGTTTATATAACGCGCATAAGTTTATAAGGTGAATTCAAGTTGCAAGTGCAACTCGAATTCACCAAAGGGTTCTTTATTCAATATATACATGTGCTCGGGTTCTTTATTCAATATATACATGTGCTCGGGTTATCGGTAAAGCATTGTTTGATCCCTTGGAGAAGAGAATCTGAAACAGTTGAGACTTGCCGCACTTAAATCCTGCTGCGGTACTGTGTAAAAAAAGACGCCATTGTCTCACAAACGCTTCATCAAATAGTTCCCTTATTTTTTCTATATTTTTCTCGTAATTTTCTATCCACTTTTCAAGAGTTTTGGCATAGTGCACCCGCAAATTTTCTACATCTATTATTGAAAAACCGGTTTTCCCCATCTCGGACGCGATTTCATGAAGTGTAGGAATATAGGCCCCCGGGAAGATATACTTAAACGTCCAGGGATCGCTGGCAGACTGGGTATTTGCCCCAATGGTATGTAGCAGACCCAGCCCACCTGTTTTCAATAAATCCGAAACTTTTTGAATAAAGGCAGGTATAAAATTTTTCCCGACGTGTTCAAACATACCGATAGAAACTATTTTATCAAACTTTCCGCTTAATTGGCGGAAATCCTTGTACAAAACCTTGATGCGATCTTGAAGTCCCAATTCCTTGATTTTACGATTGGCATACTCGAACTGATTTTTCGATAACGTATTTCCTACCCCCCGAATACCGTATTTCTGGGCCGCAAAGATAAGCATTCCACCCCAGCCGCAACCAATGTCGAGCAGCGTTTCATCAGGCTTAAGTATAAGTTTGCGAGCAATATGCTCGTACTTATCCAATTGCGCTTGTTCAAGAGAATCGTCTGACCTTTTAAAATATGCACATGAGTAAGTCATGGTTTTGTCAAGGTAAAGTGCGTAGAATCTATCGTCCCGATCGTAATGGTAAGAAATATTTTTCTGAGCACAACTCGGTGTATTACGGTTTAGCATCCCAAGGATAAAAAGTCGAAATTGCTGCCATAAAGGTAACTTGTAATCGTCAAAATCAATGGCGAATCCAAGACGAAAAAGTTCTGCCATACAGCTCTCTATTTCCAGATCTCCCTCCATATAAGATTCGCCAAGCCCCAAAAAGCCTTTGCCAATGATACTACGAGCACAAGTTTTGGTCTTCAAGCGTATAGTTACCCGGGGAACAGCCCCGAAACGTATTACATCACCATCCCAGAATTCAAAGGCAAAGCATGCCTTTGGATCAGCTTGATGCATCATCTGGGCTATATTTTTGATAGCCTTTTTCATAATCCCTTATTCTAATTCTTCATAGGTTGGCTTTTTGACCATTAGGAAATCCTTCACTTGCTGTAAAAACAAAGACCCGTCACCCTCGTATATATTAAAACAGCGGATGAACCTTTAGTGGTTTAATAAAGGTTTTATCTCTTGCTTTGGTTATGTCTCAGTTTGTTTTATTTTGTTTTTAGCAGGTTAAAATCAATACGCTATGGCCTATCAACTTTAGTACAGATTGAAGAGGTACCGATGAACCAAAATCGCTTCAGGAATAATGCTAAATACTGGAGAGATTGAATATGTGTATTATTTAATATTTTCTAATGTATGTCAAATTAATTCGATTTTGTGGGGACGATGAGGGCGATGGTGAAATATTGACATTTAGGGGGTTTTTGCCATAAGAATAGCATGCCAATGAAAGATCGCATAGATGCTCATGGAGCCCTGCATCACATCATTATACGCGGTATCGAACGGAAGGTCATTTTTAAAGACTCACAGGATTATTCAAATTTTTTAAGCCGATTGAGAAACGTCTTGACGGAAACAAAAACTCCATGTTTTGCCTGGACGCTTATGACCCGCCGGTTGAAAGCAGAAAGTAAAGGGAACAATGGCGGTTGACAATATAGGTCACCTTTGTTACTGAGTTTCAATTTTCAGCCAAGAACTGATAGTGATGGAAAAATATTACAGGGAAAGATTTGAAGCGCAGC
>JAFCZV010000568.1 GCA_019314155.1 Deltaproteobacteria bacterium | reverse complement strand
GGGAAAATCGACACTTGCATTCGATACGCTATATGCCGAAGGACAGCGACGGTACGTGGAATCCCTTTCCACTTATGCACGTCAGTTCCTTGAACGTATGGAAAAGCCGGATGTTGACACCATCGAAGGATTATCACCCGCCATTGCAATTGAGCAGAAAACAGCCAGTCACAATCCCCGATCAACTGTAGGGACGGTTACGGAAATTTATGACTTTCTCCGCCTTCTTTTTGCGAGAACCGGCACGCCCCACTGTTATGAATGTGGAAAGCCGATTACCGCTCAAACACTCGATCAGATTGTCGACAAGGTCATGTCGTTGCGTGAAAATACCAGGATTATTATTCTGGCGCCCCTTATCTCAGGCCAGAAAGGCACCCACGATAAACTTTTCAAACGGCTTAAAAAGGAAGGCTTTTCCCGTGTGCGTGTGGATGGAAAAATCCTGGAGATCGAAACGGTCGGCTCCCTAAACAAAAATACAAAGCATACTATCGATGTGGTTGTGGACCGTCTGATTATGAATGAAAAGATCAGAAACCGGCTGGCGGATTCTCTGGAACTTGCCATGTCACAGTCAGATGGCCTTGTCACAGTGGACATCCTTGACGAAGAACCTGTTCTTTTCAGTGAAAAATCGGCATGTATAGCTTGCGATATAAGCTACCCGGAATTTACCCCTGCAAGTTTTTCTTTCAACTCTCCCCAGGGCGCCTGCCCAAAATGTGACGGTCTGGGTTCAACCACTGAATTCGATCCCAATCTTATTATTCCCAACCCGGAGTTATCCCTAAGAGAAGGGGCAGTTGCCATGTGGGCAAATAGAAATACCGTCCACTTCATTGAATTTTTAGATGCACTGACCACACACTATGGTGTTGATATTTACACGCCTTACAAAGATCTCCCGGAACGATTTAAAAACGCGCTCTTATACGGCTCCGAAAATGAGTCGATTACATTCTATTTTGAACGCAATAACCGTCGTTTTACATATAAAAGACCATTTGAAGGTATCATTCCGAAATTGGAGCGGCGGTATTTAGAAACAGATTCCTACCAGTCCAGGGAAGAAATTAAACAGTATATGAATTTTCGTCCCTGCCCTGAATGCCAGGGTGCCAAATTAAACAGGGCGAGCAGGTCTGTCCGGATGGGCGGTCTTACCATATTCGAAATTGCTCAACTTTCAGTGGCAAAAGCCCGTACCTTTTTTAAAAAGCTGGAGCTGACCGGCAGAAAAAAGATTGTTGCAACAAGGACAAAGAATTCGTTTGGCGACACAGATCGGATCAAAGCTGACCGGCGTCCTTTATGTTCTCGACGAGCCGAGTATCGGTCTGCACCAGAGAGACAATCAGCAGCTTCGTGAAACACTTTTTCAAATGCGCGATCTTGGCAATACGGTTCTTGTGGTAGAACATGATGAAGCGACGATACGTTCGTCTGACCATGTGGTCGACATGGGGCCCGGGGCAGGAATTAAAGGGGGATATGTGGTGTTTTCCGGACAACCCCAGGGACTATTGAACGCCGAAAAATCATTGACCGGACAGTATCTCTCAGGGGTAAAATGTATCCCGGTGCCATCTAACCGACGACGCAATCACAAGAAAAAAATCATTATTCAAGGCGCATCACAAAACAATCTAAAAAATGTCGATGTGGAATTCCCCGTGGGTTGTTTTATCTGTGTTACCGGTGTGTCCGGCTCTGGAAAATCGAGCCTTGTTCTGGAAACCCTTTACCGTGTTCTTGCCCAGCACCTCTACCATGCCAGGATGCCGGCAGGCGCCTACAACAGCGTTATGGGCCTTGAGCATATCGACAAAGTCATCAATATCGATCAGTCTCCCATCGGCAGAACTCCACGTTCCAATCCTGGAACATACACCGGTATTTTTACATATATCAGAGAACTTTTTTCCAGAACGCCTGAAGCGCGTATGAGGGGCTATAAACCCGGGCGATTCAGTTTCAATGTCAAGGGCGGAAGATGCGAAGCTTGCCGGGGAGACGGCATTATAAAGATAGAGATGCATTTTCTGCCGGACGTTTATGTTGCCTGTGATGTATGCCAAGGGAAACGGTACAACCGTGAAACCCTTGAAATCAAATATAAAGGGAAAAATATTGCGGACATACTCGGCATGACCGTTAATCAGTCGTTCAAATTTTTTGAAAGGGTACGCAATGTCCGTCAAAAATTGCAAACCCTAATCGATGTCGGCTTAGGATACATCCATATTGGTCAACCCGCAACAACACTGTCCTGCGGAGAAGCACAACGGGTCAAGCTGTCGCGGGAGCTCGCCAAAAAGGCTACGGGAAGAACCGTCTATATTCTTGACGAACCGACCACAGGACTCCATATGGATGACATTCGGAAACTTCTCAACGTACTGTTAAGACTTGTGGAGACGGGCAATACGGTAATTGTGATCGAACATAACTTGGATGTTATCAAAACCGCAGATCATATTATCGATCTTGGCCCTGAAGGCGGTGATGAAGGGGGGCATGTTGTCGGCTGCGGCACACCGGAAGAAATCGCAAATCTTAAAGGTTCTTATACCGGCCAGTTCTTGGCCAAAGTTTTATAAGCACCGGTGTGTTCTGTTTAAACCTAAGTTGAGGGATTTTTAGATTAAAGTAAAACAGGGCTGCATCTTAAATGACACAACCCTGTTTTACAATAAATGTGTCTGTTCTTAATGACCAGCGCCAAACAATGCGGCAATCGCACCTGCCTGGGGATGAGCGTAGATAAGAATCAGCGAAACAACCAGTGCATAAATACACAGCGATTCAACCATGGCGAGACCGATCAGCATGGTAACCGTTACCTTACCCGATGATTCTGGATTCCTGGCAATGCCTTCAACGGCGCCCTTTATACCAAGACCCTGTCCGATGCCACAACCAAAGGCTGCAATTCCGACTCAAAAACCAGCTGCTGTTACGCAAGCGATGAAAAATTGTAATGCTCCTGCTTCCATAATCTACTCTACCTCCTTTTATTAGGTTTTTTTTGCTTCTTCCATTTTCCCATTAAAAAA
>JAFCZV010000119.1 GCA_019314155.1 Deltaproteobacteria bacterium | reverse complement strand
CCATATTTTAGTTGCTACTCACACTAACCCTGACGGCGATGCCATCGGATCTCTCATCGCCATGGGGCTTTCTCTGGACGCATTGAATAAAAAAACAACGTTATACAGTGAAAGTCCCATACCGGCTGTGTACCGTTTTCTTCCGGAAGTTCATCGTGTCGTACATCACCTAAGCAGCGCTGATTACGATCTGGCCGTTATTCTTGATTGCGGAAACCTGCAACGGATCGGATCGGCTGTTTCGGCGGTCAATCGGATACCGGTCATTGCTAACATCGACCACCATATCACAAACACCGGTTTCGGCCATCTTCAACTCATAGACACATCTGCATGTGCCACGGCGGAAATCATATACAAACTGATAAAACAGATGGACATCCCCATTAATAGAGCAATAGCCACTTCAATATATACCGGCATTCTTGCGGATACAGGTTCATTTCGCTTTTCAAATACAAACAAAGCGGCTTTTGCAATCAGCCAAGAAATGGTGGAATTGGGCGTCGATCCGTACGATATCGCACAGCATGTATACGGCACATATTCACTGAGTCGCATAAAGCTTTTGAATCTGGCCCTTGACTCCATTGAAATTTCAAAAAACGGGAAACTGTCAATCATGACACTGACAAAGGATATGTTTGACCAAACCCATACGCAGTCTGAAGACGTGGACGGCCTTATTAATTATGCAAGACGCATAAAATATGTTAAAGTCGCAGCACTCATACAGGAAAACCGGAACGGCATAGAAAATTCAATAAATTCCAATCGGTTTCATGTCAGCCTCCGTTCCGATGGGACCATCGATGTTGCGGTTATCGCATCTTCTTTCGGCGGGGGCGGTCATTCCACTGCTGCCGGGTTCAGCATTGAATCGACACTTCCCGATATTAAATCACAAATTTTACGCTTGGCGGATGAAATATGATTTAGAACCTGGACAAATGATCTTGGAAAGCTTTTAATTGTACCCTAATTGAGCGAAAGTTAAGGAAATTTTTATATCATTAAATTAAAATGCACGCGGGTTTTAGCCCGTATTTCTCACGGGCTCAGGTTGGAGATATGCACCAAGAATTAAGCGGGGTTTTAGTTGTTGATAAACCTGCAGATATAACCTCCGCTAAGGTTGTGGCCCGTGTAAAGAAGTTGCTCGGCGTAAGAAAAGCAGGACATGCCGGCACACTTGACCCTTTTGCGACAGGTGTACTTGTATGCTGTATCAACCGTGCCACAAAGCTTTGCCGTTTTTTCCTCCACGGCAAAAAAAAATACGAGGCTGTTCTTCACCTCGGCATTGAAACAGATACACAGGATTTCACCGGAAATATCACGGCCACGTGTGATGATATAAATTTTTCTGAAAAAGCAATACGATCTGCATTTGAGCGGTTTGAGGGAACCACAGAACAATTTCCGCCGGTTTATTCGGCCCTAAAATTTAAAGGGGTTCCGCTTTACAAGCTTGCTCGCAGCAACAGGCCTGTACAGAAACCGGCAAGACGTGTTTCTATACTATACATCAAAATATTTGAAATTAAGGTGCCGCTCATACGTTTCGAGGTCGCCTGCTCGGCAGGAACATACATCAGAACACTCTGTGCAGACATCGGCACAACTCTTGGGTGCGGGGGCCACCTTAAAGAATTAAAGCGGATCGAAAGCAGCGGATTTAATCTTTCGGAAGCGGTAACATTACAAAAACTCGAAGATCTGGCCTTATCCGGGAAATTATTCGACCGGATAATAAGGATGCCAAACGCTCTAAAGGACATGCCTGTACATATTGCCGACAAGGTTTTAGAAAAAAAAATAATGCACGGCAATATCCTGACAAAAAATGATTTAAGGCATGAAACCATAGATATTCCGAAAAGTTTTATCAAGATTATAGATACAAACAATGATCTTATTGCCGTACTAAAGTATTCAAAAGAAAAGAATAGATACAAGTATTGCTCCGTATTCAATGCCAAATGAGCGAAAACAAAACTAAAAAAAACCATAACAATAAAAGAGGAGGCAAAATAAATTGGTTTTGACATCAAAAGAGAAAAAGGATTTGATTGAGCAATTCAAACTCCACGAAGATGATACCGGTTCGCCCGAAGTACAGGTCGGGCTGCTGACACATCGAATTTCTTATCTTACAGAGCACTTAAAGGTTCACAAAAAAGATCATCACTCCAGAAGAGGGCTCTTGATTCTCGTCGGCAGAAGACGCAGACTCTTAAACTATGTAAAAAATAAAGATGTAAAACGATACCGTACAATCATCGATAACCTGGGAATAAGAAGATAAATCATATTATATGCCGGTATATCTCAACAGCAGTTGATAAACGGCTCAGGTTGGCGGATTCCGGTATTTTCAATCAAGCACAAGATGATTAACTCGTAAAAAGTCTGATTTTGCTCGATGTCGTTCACAAAAGACTTTTTACGAAGCCGTCACAAGATAGCATCAAAGAACTTTACCTTTATAACGGAACAAGTTCTATTAACCCTGCCATCGGCAATCGAACGAAAATTTTTCGTGAAGAATCTTACGATGCTCTGGAAATGAACACGTAGAACTCATGAGAAATCCGTGCTAAATTTTTGCAGTCTTTTTCCGTTGAAAGAGAACGCTCAAGTTTCTGTACGGTCACAGATTTGAAGCTGTTTGGCTTTTAGGAGACATATATGAAAACTTTATTAAAAACAGAAATCGGGGGCAAAACTCTGAGCATCGAAACCGGCAAACTTGCCAAACAGGCTTCTGGCTCGGTTGTGGTTCAATACGGAGATACCATGGTACTTGTAGCTGCAGTATCTTCTTATGAAGAACGTTCGGTGTCTTTTTTACCCCTCACCGTTGAGTATCAGGAAAAGGGTTATTCGGCAGGCCGTATTCCCGGGAATTATTTCAGGCGTGAAATCGGCAGACCCAGTGAAAAAGAGACCCTGACCGCCCGTCTAATCGACCGGCCCATCCGGCCGCTCTTCCCCAAAGGGTATTGCTGTGAAACTCAAGTTATTGCAACGGTACTGTCCATGGACAAGGAAAACGATCCCGACGTTCTGGCAATGATCGGCGCGTCTACCGCACTTGAGATATCAGACATTCCCTTTGCCGGACCGATTGCATGTGTACGGGTCGGTAGGATCGACGGTCAATTGATCGTCAATCCCACTGTCGACCAATACGAAGACTCTGACATCAACATTATCATTGCCGGATCAAAAAGCGGTGTCGTAATGGTAGAAGGCGGTGGCAATATTGTGAGTGAGTCAGACATGCTGGAAGCCATCTTTTTCGGCCACCAAGCGATGCAACCTATAATAGATATGCAAGTGAAACTCAAAGAGATCCATGGGGTGCCGAAACGGCCCTTTACACTTCCTGAAAAAGATGCAGAACTTGTCAAAATAGTTGAGGAAAAAGGATCTTCAAGGATATATGAGGCCCTGACGACATCCGGCAAAGTTAAACGCAATGCCGCGCTTCGCGCCGTAAAATCGGATATATTCGAAGAGTTGGGAGAAACGTACGCGGATCGGAGGGGCGAAGTAAATGACATATCAAACGACATCCTGAAAAAATTTAGCAGGGACATAGTCCTTAAAGAAAGACGCCGTATCGACAACAGAAAATTCGATGAAGTAAGACCCATTGACTGTGAAGTCGGCATATTAAACAGGCCCCACGGGAGCGCTCTCTTTACCCGGGGAGAAACCCAGGTGCTCAGCGTGCTGACCCTTGGATCGGGTCGGGATGAGCAGCGGGTGGAAACCTTAATCGGAGAAGAACTCAGGCCTTTTATGCTCCATTACAATTTTCCGCCATTTTCGGTTGGAGAAGTGAGGCGCATCGGGGGACCGAGCCGAAGAGATATCGGTCACGGCGGACTGTCCACCCGTGCCATAGAAAAAGTTCTACCGGACAAGGAAGATTTCGATTATACCATCCGCCTTGTCTCGGAGGTTTTAGAATCCAACGGTTCTTCGTCCATGGGTACCGTATGTTCGGGCATCATGGCACTCATGGACGGCGGTGTTCCAATCAAGGCACCGGTATCCGGCATTGCAATGGGACTCGTAAAAGAAGAAGACGATATCGTTATCCTGTCTGATATTCTTGGAGATGAAGATCACACAGGTGATATGGATTTTAAAGTTGCCGGCACAAGGGAAGGCATAACTGCGCTCCAGATGGATATCAAAATCCTTGAACTCACCAGAGATATCATGGAAAAAGCTCTTGAACAGGCCCGTGTCGGCCGGCTTTTTATCCTTGATAAAATGATAGAAGCCATTGATATACCCCGCGAGGAGATTTCTCCGTATGCGCCTAAAATAATTACCATCAAGATTAATCCCGATAAGATTCGCGAAATCATCGGACCGGGTGGTAAAGTCATCAGAGCCATTCAAACTGAAACCAATACCAAAATTGAAATAGATGATTTGGGCCTGGTCAAAATTGCCGCTGTATCCCAGGAAGAAGGGGATGCCGCTTTAAAGATGGTCAATGAAATCATAGTTGAACCCGAAGTTGGAAAGATTTACGAAGGCACTGTTGTAAAAATCATGGACTTTGGGGCCTTTGTCCAGATACTCCCCAACGTAGACGGTCTTGTACATATCTCACAACTCGCCGCGCACCGCGTAAACAAGGTGACAGATATTGTTAAGGAAGGAGACCAAATTAAAGTCAAAGTTCTCGAGATCAGCAGAGATGGAAAGATCCGCCTGAGTTACAAAGCCGCTCTGGAAGAAGAAGAACAGGCCAAATAAAATGCGTTGTGAAGTTCATAAAACCATCCTCAATAACGGCATCAGAATTGTAACCCAGAAGATGCCGCATTTTCATTCGGTATCTATGGGCGTATGGGTGAATGCCGGTGGCCGTGAAGAATCGCCTGAAGAAAGCGGTCTTTCCCATTTTATCGAACATATGATTTTTAAAGGGACCAAACGAAGAACGGCCTATCAAATTGCCAAAGAGTTTGATTCCATCGGAGGCCAGACCAACGCTTTTACCAGTGCTGAGAATACGTGTTACTATGCAAAAGTCATGGACACGCATCTGGAGATCATGGTCGACATCCTTTCAGATATCTTTTTAAACTCTGTTTTCAATGAAAAAGAGGTCGAAAATGAGCGTGCGGTTATTCTTCAGGAAATCGGGATGATGGAAGACAGCCCGGATGACTATATTCACTTCCTTTCAGGAAGCAATTTCTGGGGTAAAAATTCTTTGGGGCGTTCGGTTCTCGGTAATCGTGAAAACATAAAAAATTTTGATTCAAATGCCCTTAAAGGGTTTTTCCACCGCTTCTATCAGCCTGAGCGTATTATCATTTCAGCGGCAGGAAACATAGAGCACAACCACTTGGTCGATATTGCCGGACCTGTTTTTGAATCGATTCGTCCAGGCAACGGCTTCCCCGATCGAATTACATCTGACGGACGCTGCCAGGTCGATGTGCACTACAAAGATCTGGAGCAGGTTCATATCTGTTTGGGAACAAAAGGGATGTCCATAACCGATCCGCGAAAATATGAATATTCCCTTTTGAACACGATACTGGGCGGTAACATGAGTTCCAGGCTGTTCCAAGAGATCCGCGAAAAAAGGGGGTTTGCTTACTCGGTCTACTCTTTTATATCATCTTATGTCGATACCGGTATGTTCGGAGTCTATGCAGGCGTTAATCCTGACAATGCTTATAAATCCGTTGAACTGATCCTGAAGGAAATCTCGAAGATAAAAAAAGTGCGGATCAACCCGGATGAGCTGCGTTATGCAAAGGAATTCACAAAGGGCAATCTCATGCTTGCATCGGAAAGTAACGACAATCAGATGGTTCGAATGGCACAGAACGAGACGCACTACGGACGTTATATCCCTCTGGAAGATATTGTAAATAAAATCGAAGCGGTGACCGGAGATGACATCCGCAATCTGGCTGAAAGTCTTTTTCCGACCAATCGATTTGCACTGACCCTGTTGGGATCCGTAACCAATAAAAATGTATTCAATGATATGCTGGCCCTCTGATTTATGAACACACCTCCTGCCATCAATTTTCTTCGTTTAAGACCTGACTCGGATGCAGATATGCCCCTGCCCTGCTACATGACGCCCAGGGCCGCCGGGATGGACATATGTGCTGCAATAGAAACGGATTTTATACTGGAA
>JAFCZV010000567.1 GCA_019314155.1 Deltaproteobacteria bacterium | reverse complement strand
CATGAAACGGCGGTGTCAGAACATCTTCTTTGACACCCTGTTCGACGATGCGGCCTCGCAGCATGACGACCATCTCATCGGAAACGGCCTTAACGGTTGCCAGATCATGCGTAATAAAAAGATAGGATACGCGCAGTTCCTTTTGCAGAGCCTGCAGCAATTTCAATATGCCTTCGGCAACCAGTTGATCCAGGGCCGATGTGGGTTCATCGCAAACAATCAGCTCCGGCTTGGCCGCCAGGGAACGGGCAATGCATACTCTCTGTTTTTCCCCGCCGGACAGTTCATTGGGAAACCGATCGATAAATTTTCTGGGTAACTCAATCTGCTCCAGAAGTTCGTAAACGCGGTCTTCTCTTTCTTGGCCCCGCATACCAAAGTAGAAAGTGAGTGGACGACCAAGGACACTCCTGATCTTATGCCGGGGATTGAGGGCCGTATCCGGCATTTGATAAATCATTTGCGCCAGCCTGAGCATTTCGCGCGTGCGATTTTTCAAGGCCGGCGGCAAGGCCTTACCTTCGTAGATGACTTGGCCCTGAAGCGGCGGCAACAAGCCGGTAATTACCCGGGCCAGCGTGCTTTTACCGCTGCCGGATTCGCCAACCAGTGCGACGGTGCGGCCGCGTCTAATTTTAAGATTAATGTCTTCGAGCACCAGATCCGTTTCCTTGTGGGTGTAACTTGCCGACACGTCTTGAACGTCCAGAATAATATCCTTTTCCGATTCGGATAGATCCTTGTCTTCTACGAGAGTGCGAACCGAAAGCAGTGCGGTGGTATAGTCTTCTTTGGGATTGGTTATCAGTTCCCTGGCATTATTTTCTTCGACCAATTCGCCGTATCTCAGTACCATGATGCGGTCGGCTATTTGAGCCACCACCGCCAGGTCATGGGTAATATAAAGCGCCGCCGTATTGAATTCCCGGGTTATTTTCTTGATGGCCGCCAGAACCTCGATTTGGGTGGTCACATCCAGGGCCGTGGTGGGCTCGTCAAATATGATAATATCCGGGGTGCACGCCATGGCCATGGCCACCATGGCCCGTTGCAGTTGTCCGCCGGAAACCTGATGCGGGTAGCGATAACCGATCCGTTCAGGATCCGGTAGCAACAGACGTCGATAGATATCCACGGCTTTTTTTTCGGCTTCGGCAAGATTCATTATGCCGTGCTGAACCGGTGCTTCGGCATACTGTTTGATGAGGCGATGGGCCGGATTAAATGAGCCTGCGGCACTCTGGGCGACATAAGAAATGCGCGTGCCCCTGATCTTTCTGAGAAACTCTTCCGACTGACCGAACAGTTCCATGCCGTCAAAGACAATCGAATCGCCGGTGATGCGACACCCCATCCGGGTGTAAGCCATGGAAGCCAGACCGATGGTCGATTTTCCCGCGCCGGACTCCCCGATCAAACCAAGGACTTCACCTTTCTTCAGCGTTACATCGACGCCCTTGACAATCGGCACCCATTGCTCATCGGTGAATCCCTCTATCTTCAGGTTTGTCATTCTGAGTATTTCAGTCATAGGTCATCCCTTTTGATAATATTGAATAATTCTTTGATGTCGCTTCGCTCCGTCATTTTAATTTAAAATTGATAGAATACCTTAAATATTCAATATTCATTATTCAATATTCAATCTTTTAGCCCACTGGCAACGTGCAGGAACCAGTCAACAATTAAGTTGACGCCGACGGTTAGAAATGCGATCGCGCCGGCCGGAACTAGGGGGATAAAAATACCGAAGGTAATCGCGCCGGCATTTTCCTTTACCATGCCGCCCCAGTCCGCGGCAGGAGGTTGAATACCAAGGCCCAGAAAGCTCAGGGCGGCGATGAATAAAAATACAAAACAGAAGCGCAAGCCGAATTCGGCCACCAGCGGCGGCATGGCATTCGGTAAAATTTCCCGGCGCATGATCCACCAGATGCCTTCACCGCGCAGCCGGGCGGCTTCAACATATTCCATGACTTCAATATTCATAGCCACGGCCCGCGACAGGCGGTACACCCGTGTAGATTCTAACAGTGCAATCACCAAAATTAAAGCGGTCATGGAGGTGCCAACCACCGACAGTGCAATCAGTGCAAAAATAAGGGTCGGAAAAGCCATCAAAATGTCGATAATGCGGCTGAGAATCTGGTCCGTCCAACCGCCAAGTGTGGCCGCAAAGAATCCGCAAAGAATACCGAACACGAATGCAAACGCCGTTGTGATAAAGGCTATATAA
>JAFCZV010000118.1 GCA_019314155.1 Deltaproteobacteria bacterium | reverse complement strand
AAGACCGAACATAGTATTTAACCTTTGATGTCTCAGCGGGACCCCGCCTTCTTGATTTTCCCGATTTTCACATGGTATTTTATAGAAGACATTTCTGGAAATTTTCTCGGGCTTGTTGATATAATCCATGTTGTATATTATAGGGGCCATGTTACCCTATTACCGCCGTATGAGATTCATTGATCGACTTTACCCTATGGAGCCCGATAGGATCCGATGTTTTTGATTGCCGGTGTTTCTCCCAAAACAACAGTGATTGACAATACCCCCAGGCGCTGCCCGGTATGCGGTACGGTCCGAGCGTATTATAAACGGGTGGATCACTATTTCAATCTGTTTTTCATTCCCATTTTAAGAGTGAAAAAGGGCGAGCCCTTTATCATGTGTGACCGATGTTCGAGAACGGTCAACGAATTTAAAGAAGAATATGGCAGCACCTGGCCCGATATCCAGAAGACGCAGTGCCGTCATTGTGGAAAAACGTTAGCAAAAGATTTTGGATACTGTCCGTATTGCGGCAAACTTGTTGCCCGGAAATAATCCCTGAAGGTGTTTATATGGAACCCGTTTTTAAGAACCGTCCAGGCAGGCCCATGGAGCGACATGTGGTTCTGGTGGCGCCGGAAGTGCCCTGGAACACCGGAAACATCGGGCGCACCTGTCTGGGTGCCGGGGCATTTCTTCATCTAATAAAACCCCTGGGATTTTCCCTCGAAAGCCGTGAACTCAAAAGAGCAGGTTTGGATTACTGGCACAAACTCAAGATTCGGATCTGGAATGATTTTAACAGTTTTCAAAAAGAGATGGCGCCTCAAACGGAAGAAGTCGCACTGTTTTCAAAAAACGGTTCAAAACCGTTCTGGTCCATGCCGTCTTCGGACAGACTCTTTCTTATCTTCGGCTCAGAAACCAAAGGGCTTCCCGAGCCCATCATTTCTCCCTATCAACACGCCACTTATCACATTCCCATCACTCGAAAAATCAGATGCTTGAATCTGTCCACCACAGTGGGGATTGCCTTGTATGAAAGTCTGAGATTTTCACACCACCTATAAAAAAATAGGGCTCGGAATATTTCCGAGCCCTATGGGTCTATCTATATGCGTTATGGGTTGTTCAGCTTAGAACAGTCCCGTAACCTTACCGGTTTCAACATCCACATCCACTCGACGATACGCCGGGTCTGAACTGGTTCCAGGCATCAGGCTGATGGTGCCGCAGACCGGACAGAGGAACTTGGCTCCGGAGAAAATCAGCACATCCTGAACCGGGAGCGTCCATCCCTTGGGGGTACCTTTTACCGCCGGATCGTGGGTCAGGGAGAGATGGGTCTTGACCATCATGGTGGTGTAGTCGTCATACTGGGAATCGGCCTCGAGCATCTTGGCCTTGGCCTCGGCTGCAGGCGTCCAGGCCACACCATCGGCGCCGTAAACGTTCTTGGCGATCAGGTCAACCCGGTCACGCAGCTTGGTTTCCAGGGGATAGAGGAACTCGAAGTTTGTTTCATCTTCACAGGCGTCAATAACCGCATCGGCAAATTCTAAGGCACCGTCGCCGCCGTCCGCCCAGTGTGTGGAGACCGGCGCGCGCGCGCCGGCTTCTTCGGCATACTTGCGTACCATGGCGATTTCGTCCTTGGTATCGGTATGGAAGCAGTTGATGCAGACCACCGGGTTAATGCCGGACATCCGGATGGTATTGATGTGATGCACCATGTTTTGAACACCTTTTTCCAGTACGTCCAGACCTTCTTGCTGATACTCTTTGGGCAGCGGCAGACCGGCCACGACCTTGGCACCGCCGCCGTGCATTTTCAGCGCACGAATGGTGGTGGTGAGCACGGAGACATGGGGTTTCAGGCCACTGTAACGGCATTTGACGTTCCAGAATTTCTCAAACCCGATGTCAGCGCCAAAACCGGATTCTGTTACGTGGTAGTCAAAAAGCTTGAGACCGACCCGGTCGGCGATGATGGAAGACTGTCCCACAGCAATGTTGGCAAAAGGTCCTGCGTGAATCATACAGGGTTGATACTCTGCTGTCATCATCAGGGTCGGGTTAATGGTGTTGCGCATCCAGGCGGTCATGGCATTGCCGACTTCCAGATCCCCGGTGGTAACCGGTTTACCTGATTTGTCAAAGGCCACGGTAATATTGTTCAGTCTTTCGCGCAGGTCGGCAAGATCGCGAACAATGGAAAGAATCGCCATCAACTCGGAGCTCACCGCGATCCCGAACTTCGACTGCATGACCATGCCGTCAAATCTGCCGCCCAGACCGATAACGATATTTCGCAGAGCCTGAGCACAAAAATCCATGATCCAGCCCATCTCCACCCGGGTGGGGTCGACATCAATCCTCGGCATACGGGTCAGACGCGCAAGCTGCTCGTCATTGTAGTTCCGCTCGTGCTGCATTCTGGCGGTCAGCGCCACCATGGCCAGGTTGTGGGCGTTCATGATGTCGTTGATGTCGCCGGTGAGGCCCATGGAGAATTCGGTCATGGGAATTATCAATGAGTTGCCGCCGCCGGCCGCGGTTCCTTTAATGTTCATGGTCGGGCCGCCGGAGGGTTGCCGCAGACAACCGCCGACGTTCACGCCGCGTTTTCCCATACCTTCCATGAGGCCGCAAGACGTTGTGCTCTTACCTTCACCTAACGGTGTGGGGGTGATGGCTGTAACTTCAATGTACTTGCCATCCGGTTGGTCTTTCAAACGATCAATAATTTTAAGGAAATCCAGCTTGCACAATCTTCCCATGGGCAGGATTTCGTCCTTTTCCAGAGCCAGTTTTTCCCGCCACTCATCGGGATAAGGCATGTTTTCTTCGGCCGCTTCTGAAATCTGCCAGTCGGCCATTTCTACCGCATTGTAAGCCATGTAATCAATCCTCCTCACTAATATTTGGGTTAATAAAGCAGGAACCCGGTACCCACTTCTAGATTCCTTCAGCTTCAGTCAATGAGCATTTTTAAAAAGGGTGATTTGATGATGACCCAAAAAGGATCCGAATATGTGGACAAGTCAATTCTCAATGGCAACCGTAAAAACCCGAATCTCAATTTAATTCCTGCAATAATGCAAAAAAAATAAAAATTGTCAATAGAAAAATACATTAGGGGTTGCGCAAAAACAACTCCGCGGAATCGGCGCCCAAATTCCGAGGAATGAGACGTACTTATCGTATGTCGCAATGACGAGGAATGCTGTCAGCCTTGCAACTGGTTCAATCTGAAATAAAAACCTTTGAGCTGCATCAACTCAGCGTGATTTCCGGTTTCGATGATCCGCCCCCTGTTGAGCACTAAAATGGTGTCGGCATCCCGGGCCGTAGACAGCCGATGGGCGACGACAATGGATGTTCGATGGGCCATCAGGTTGTCCAGAGCCTCCTGGATTTTGTGTTCGGTCTCTGAATCGATATGGGATGTCGCCTCATCGAGTATGATAAGATCCGGATTCCGGGCAAACGCTCGTGCAATGGAAATCAACTGACGTTCACCGCTTGAGATGGACGCCCCGCCCTCCGAGAGCACCGTATCGAGACCGTCCGGCAACCGATCTACGAACGTTTTGCAGTTTGAATTCTCTAAAATTCGCTCCATGCCCGCTTCTGAAATATCCTCCTTTCCCAGCGTAATGTTTCTCCGTATGGTTTCTGAAAACAAAAAAGGATCCTGCATAACCAGGGCCATCTTGGCCCTTAACACTGCGGGATCGATGTTTTTGACATCAACACCGTTGAGGGAAACCCCTCCGGACGTTGGGTCATAAAAACGGACGAGCAGGTTGATTATGGATGTTTTCCCCGAACCGGTGGGCCCGACCACAGCCAGGGTCTTTCCTGCCGTTATTCTGAAGGAAATATTATTAAGCACGGTCTCACCTTTGATGTACGCAAAGGAAACATTTTCCATGGAAATTTCCGAAATTTTATCCAAAGTCCCCGATATAATTTTTGATCCGGTTTCAGGATCGGATTTTCTGTCAGAAACCGGCAGCGGGATGGTTTCCGTGCTGTCTAAAATCAAAAATATCCGTTCCGCCGATGCCATGGCATTTTGAAGAATGTTGTACTTTTCAGCGATGTCTCTGATGGGTCTGAAAAACATCTTCATATAGGAAATAAACGCAACAAGGGCGCCAAGGCTTAAGGTTCCAGCCAGGGCACCGCCGCCGCCGTAATAGATTACTACGGCGATGGCCACCGCACCCAGAATTTCAATCACCGGCATAAACACCGCAAAAACATGAATTTGTCTCATGCCGGCCAGATAATGTTCATGATTGAGATGTTTAAAATCGAGATAATTTCGCTTTTCCTGCAAAAAGAGCTGGATCACCCGGATGCCGCCGATGGTTTCGGAAAATCGGGTGTTGATCTCCGCAATCTTCAACCGTAATATTCTGTAAGCTTCC
The DNA here is from genome assembly GCA_019314155.1 of Deltaproteobacteria bacterium. Classification (GTDB taxonomy): domain Bacteria; phylum Desulfobacterota; class Desulfobacteria; order Desulfobacterales; family UBA11574; genus JAAXQD01. Next base: position 1,840 of record JAFCZV010000118.1, on the reverse strand, counting down.
CGGGCCTGACCTGAAAAATAAATGGAGGCCCATAGGACAAAGGGAATGACGGTAAAAGAAACCAGGGCAAGTCGCAGATTGATGCCCATAAGAACAACCGCTATCCCCACCAGCAGAAAAAGATCCTTGAACACAAATACGATAACGGAAGTGAACAGCTCGTGCATATTCTGAACGTCATTGGCCACCCGGGTGACCAGACGGCCCACGGGATTGCGCGTAAAAAATGAAACCGAAAGACCCTGGATGTGGTTAAACAGGCGCACCCGCAAATCGTGCATGATCATTTGCCCCGTGTACTCCATGATCAAAACCTGGGCCATATTGAAAACGAAATTGATCAATACTATGCCAAGGAAAATCGCCGTGATCCATGTAATACCGTCAAGATCATTTTTGCGCAACATCCCGAGATCTTTCTTTGAGAGTTTCGGCAGATCGTCATAAGGTATGATGGCCGAAGCCTCTTGAACCTTGAAAAGACTGGGATGTTTTTCAACCACGGCCCGGATCCCCGGGTCGGTTAAATCGGCCTTTAGATACCGGATGTTCCCTTTTCCCCCGGCTGATTCAATTTTCGGGATGATATATCGGTCGATGGCGATCTTGGTAATATATGGAAGGGAAAGATCCAGAAGGGTTATAAAAACAACCAGAACGATGGAGGCCGCCAACAGCAGCTTATACGGATTTGTATACGGATAGAGCCGGGCCAATAATTTCACGTCATAGGGTTTGCCCAGCTGCTTTTCCTCGAAATAACCGTAATCAGTACGCATATTCCTCTTCTATCTCCTGGAACCGGAATGTTTTTGCATAGTATCCATGGTGCGCCAGTAATTCCGAATGGGTGCCGGACTCGATGATACGGCCGTTTTCAAGGGTGATGATCCGATCGGCAAATCGGAGTGCGGAAAGCCGGTGGGAAACAATGATGATGGTTTTTTTGCCGCCCATGGACCGGATGGTATTGATGATGGCCTCGCCGGTTTTCATGTCCACCTGGCTGATGGGATCATCCAGGATCATAATCGCTGAATCCTGGAGCAGTGCTCGTGCAAGGGCGATCCGCTGTTTCTGGCCGCCGGAAAGGACAATCCCCTTTTCTCCCACCATTGTTTCAAAACCGTTTGGAAAAGTGGTAATGGTATCATAGATGGATGCTTTTCGAGCCGCTTGTATCAATTGGGAATCTTTTATGGTTTTATTGCCGAAAGTGATGTTTTCCCGGATGGTACCGTCGAACAGAAAGGGCTCCTGGGGCATAAATGAAATTTTTGACCTAAGATCGCGAACCCGGATCTTGCGGACGTCGACCCCGTCCAACCGAACCCTGCCCCGGGACACATCAAATATTCTCGATATAAGGCTCAAAAAGGTGGACTTGCCGCTTCCCGGAGGTCCAACGATCCCTAGAATTTTCCCCGGATCTATTTTTATGTCGATGCCGTCGAGGGCCGACATTATATCGGATTCATGAACATGCGGGGCGTAGGAAAATGCAACGTTCTCGAATGTTATGGCCCCGTCCATATCCTTGAACGGGATCGCCCCGGGTGCATCCACGATCTCCGGCGCTGTCTGCATGATTCTATCGATCCTGTCCAGGGATGCTTTGCCCCGCTGGATGAGGTTTGTTACCCATCCCGTGGCCATCATCGGCCAGGTCAAGAGGCCGAGATAACTGATAAACGCAACAAAATCCCCCGGCGTAATGGTAAAGGTGATGGTCTGTCGGCCCCCGAGGAAGAGAACGATGGCAAGGCTTAGATTTGAAAAAAAGACCATCATGGGGAAAAAAGATCCGGTAATTCTAACAAGGCTTAAATTTTTCCCGATA
>JAFCZV010000117.1 GCA_019314155.1 Deltaproteobacteria bacterium | reverse complement strand
ATTGATGGCAAACGGCCAGATCATCTCTTTGAAGATATACCTGTTTATAATGGAATTTATTTTCATATCAGGAGGGTGTTGGATTGACGACTGTGTCTGAAATGCGTACGATTTGCGTTTATTCCTCAGTTTGATCCGGCTTAAGTATTGATAGAGACCTGGTTTGAATGAAATTCCTTGTCCTGGCTATTCCTATACTGCATCTGGTAGAGTTTGAAAAATTCTCCTTTTTGGGCAATCAATTCTTCCCGTTTACCCTCTTCCACAATCCGACCGTTTACAAGAACAGCAATCCGGTCGGCATAATCGATGGTTGAAAGTCTGTGTGCGACCACAAAAGTGGTGCGCCCCTTCATCAAATTTTCAAGGGCTCTTTGAACGAGCATCTCCGCCTCAGCGTCCAGTGAAGATGTTGCCTCGTCAAGAATCAATATGGGAGCGTCTTTTAAGAGGGCACGGGCGATACAGATCCTCTGTTTCTCTCCGCCGGAAAGACGTCCACCCAGCTCTCCGATATTGGTGTCAAACTTGTCAGGAAAAGACTGTATGAAATCATAAGCATAGGCCGCCTTTGCTGCCTCAATGATCTCTTTTTCCGTTGCATTCATTTTGCCGTAAGCGATATTGTTCCGTACGCTTTCGTTGAAAAGGATGGGCTCCTGGGTAACGATGGCCATCTGATCGCGAAGCGAAGATATCGAAGCATTGCAAATATTCACGCCATCGATCCTGATGGCACCACGGGTTACATCGTAAAATCTCGGTATTAAGTTAACCAAAGACGTTTTCCCGCCACCGCTCATTCCCACCAACGCAAGAACTTCACCGGCCTTGATATCCAAATTGATGTCTTTGAGGACCATTACGTCTTCATACTTGAAAAATACATTTTCAAAAGATACACGGTGCGGCCCCCGCTTTATTTCCATAGGATTCTTTTGCTCTTTGATATCTGTTTCCATTTCTATAATATCAAAAACCCTGTCAGCGGCAGCAAGCCCCTGCTGAACAGCATTATTGAGACCGCTTAGTTTTTTAACCGGATCATACAGCATGAGAACGGCAGCCATGAATGAAAAAAATGTTCCTGCTGTGGATGTGCCTGAAATCACCTTGGAACCACCATACCATATAATAAAAGCAATCCCGATCCCGGCTAAAAATTCCATGACGGGAGAAGACAAGGACCTGGCAACAACCGCCTTCATTTCAATTTTAAAAAGGTTGAGTGTCTTTTCAAAAAAACGTTTTTTTTCATACGATTCCATTCCGAAGGCCTTGACAATCTTATTTCCTGCAAACGTTTCATGCAGAAAAGAACTCAAATCGGCCATGGATTCCTGACATCCGGTACTGACACGACGAACCCTTCTCCCAAATTCCACCAACGGGAAAAAGGCCAGTGGTAAAACCAAAAACGCAAACAACGCCATTTTCCAGTCACGATAGAAGATAACAAGTGTTAAACCGACGATAGTAAAGCTGTCCTTGAGTGATCCGGTCACAGCGGTAGAGACCATGGCCTTTATAATGTTGACATCATTGGTAATCCGTGACATCAGAACACCGGTTTTTTCTTTATGAAAAAAGGCCAAAGGAAGATCCTGAATACGGTCATAAAGATCGTTTCTGAGATTTCGGATAATACCTTCCCCAACATAATTCATAAGGTATTCCTGGCCGTAACTCCCAAGGCCGCGCAGAAAATATATCAGAATAACGGCAATAGGAATGATGCTAAGCATCCGGGTGTCTTTATTGAAGAATATATCATCCAGCACAGGTTTTACCAAAAACGCTGTTGCAGAAGTTGAAATAGCGATAATCAACATGCACCCCATTGCCAAAAACAACCTCAACTTGTTTTCCTTGACAAGGGATAGCAAGTGTTTGTGCCTTTTTTTTAATTTTAGTCTAAACATTTTTTATCATTACAAATCGAGTGGATCCCTAAAAACTCCTTTGCCGGCCACATTGAGTATTGTTGGATAAGAAAAGATCCGTGTCAGGAAGAAAATGAATTCTACAGGTTAACGTTAAAATTACATCATACCCAATGCGATATCTGCAACCCGTTCCGAAGCACCCGGCCCGCCCAAAAGATCCCTGATGTTCAGCAGCTCGAGCCGAATCCTTTCAAGGCCGGAAGAATCACTTAACATCTCAAATACCGTGTCTGAAATCCTGGTAGGAGATGCTTCTTTCTGTAACAGCTCCGGAACGATCTTTCTACCTGCAATTAGATTGGCCAGACCGATATGTTTTACCTGTATCATGGCCCTGCCAATCCAGTAGCTTATTGGAGACACTTTGTAAATGATCACCATCGGAGTTCCGGAAATTGCTGCTTCAAGGGTAACAGTCCCGGATGCTGCAACAACTAAGGTGCTCCGCTCTAATACTTTTTGGGAACTGTCTGCAACCAGTTCAAAAGCAAATCCTGTCTTGTGTTTCTTAATAATTCCTTCCACATACGTTCTCTTCACTTCAGGGGCAAGCGATATCAAGAATTTTACATTGTCTATTTTTCTATGTAAATTTCGAGCCGCATTTATCATTATCGGAAGATGCCTCCCAATCTCCCCATCCCGCGACCCCGGAAGAAAGCCGATAACAGGATAATCTTTTGTTCCCCCGGTCAGGGCTTTGTTCTGTGGAGAAGCGTCGGTGTCCAGTAATGGATGCCCTACGAATGTCACTGGAATTTTGTGGCCCCTGTAAAAGTCTTCTTCAAAAGGGAGGATAACCGCCAGGTGATCCACAAGTTCTCCGATCCGTTTTACTCGGCCGGGTCTCCAGGCCCAAATCTGGGGGCTGATATAATAAAGTACGGGTATCCCAAGCTTTTTAGCGAACGATGCCAGATGAAGGTTAAAATCCGGAAAATCTATAAGGATTAGAAGGTCAGGATGCAGAGTTTTGAGTGCCTTTTTGGCAACCCTTAGGCCTTTTAGAATGTTTGGTATTTTTGAAAAAACCTCCGTTATTCCCACAACGGCAATCTCAGAAGCATCAATCAAAAGCCTGACTCCGGCTTCACCAAGTGCCCGACCGCCAATACCGCAAAAAAACAGTCTATTGTGTCTTTTTCGCATGGCACTGACAAGCTTTGCCCCGTGAATATCGCCGGAAGTTTCACCGGCAATAATCATGATACATTTTTCTTCTGAAAACCGATCCATAGAATTCCTAAGGAAAAAATCGTCCAGCGGCATCCTTGATCTGCGCCATAATATCTAGGGCAATCTCCAGGGCATCACGCCCCATTTGAGCGGTTACTTCAGGAGGTTCACGCCGATCAACCGCTTTTACAAAGGATTTCAATTCATCTTCCAGTGCGTCACCGGCTTCAAAGCTAATCTGTTTAATATCCATGCCGGGTATCAGACTACCTTCGGCGTTGACATCCTTCTGGATAACAATAATATCCTTGTTGGAAAAATCAACAGAAACATAGGCATCTGTTTGAAACAGTCTGATTTTTCTTTCATTTTTGGTCGATATTCGGCTGGCTGTCACATTTGCAACACATCCGCTTTTAAATTCAAGACGTGCATTTGCTATATCGATATGTTCGGAAATTACAGAAACCCCTGAAGCTCGAATTTCGCTAATTTCGGACCCGACAAAGTTCAATATAAGATCGATATCATGGATCATAAGGTCGAGCACGACACTGACATCGGCACAGCGTCCCTGAAAAATACTCAACCGGTGCGATTCTATGAACATCGGCTTTTTAACGATATCTTTCAGAGCAACAATAGCCGGGTTGAATCGTTCAAGATGTCCGACCTGGATAATAAGACCCCTGGATTCTGCAAACCGAATCAGTTCATCCGCATCTTCGGTGGTCTCCGTCATAGGCTTTTCAATCAGGATGTCGATATCATTTTTTAAAAAATCCTTGGCAACTTCAAAATGAGCCGGTGTCGGAACAGCGATACTGACAGCGTCTACTTTCCCAAATAAGTCCTTATAATTCATATATGCCGTGGTATTAACCCTTCGGGCAACATCTTCGGCTTGAGATTTATCGATATCAACAACGCCGGCAAGTTCGACTTCATTCATTCGGCTGTATTTTTCAGCGTGAAATTGTCCAAGATAACCGACACCGACAACGCCGACACGCAATTTTTTCATAATATTACTTTTCCATGGCAACTATGGCGATTCCGAACTCGTCCGCCAAATTGATCATCTCTTCCCTGTCGAAAACAACCGCCTTGGCCGCTTCAACAACCAAAACCGCCGCCCCAACCTCATGCATGGTCCTTATCGTCTGAGCACCAACAGCAGGAATATCAAACCGAACGTCCTGACTGGGCTTGCACACCTTGACAACAACGGCAGTATTTTCTCCGAGTCTTCCGCCCCGTCTTATGGTCGCATCTGTTCCGTCTATGGCTTCCACTGCTAAAACCGATCCGCCGCCGACCACCACACACTGGCCAATATCAAGGCGCCCGACCTCTTTCGCTAATTTCCAACCCAGTTCGATATCTTTTTTTTCGGATCGCAACGGTTTCCGTTTTGTCCAGCAGCCCGGTTGCGCCAGAAGGTCCGGGAGCAAAAATGTCGAGGCCTTCACCTCGACCCCCTCTTTTTCAAGGACCCTTGCAAATCTCCTGAGTAGCCCGTCGTCATGAGTATGCCGCATGCCCGCAATGATCGAAATTGCTTTGGTGTCGGGCCTCACATCTGAAAACATCCTTGTCTTTGTTATACCGCCAATAAGAACTGTCTGGCTGATATGGTTTTTTTTAAAAAACTTGATAATACGCTTGATCTGCCCGATATAAATCCATTCAATTCCATCAACATGATCTTTCAGTCCTGGATCTGTCTCATTATTATGAGCAACCGCATAAACAGCAAACCCCTTGGCTTTTGCAGCTTTTGAAAAAATGATGGGGAACTGTCCATTCCCGGCAATAAGTCCTATCCGCATGGCACTATTCTTGAAACTCCTGACACAAATAAATGTTAACAATACAAAGTGAAGGCTTCGTAAAAAGTATTTTGTGAGCGACATCGAGCAGAAGCCGTTTAAAACCTTCCGGTGAGCGATTTTGAAACCGGTTCTTTGGTTTATCTGAAAGAAACCGTTAACGTCTTTTGCGAAAGAGATTGAAAATATTCGATGGCGCTACCTTGTTATTCCCCGTTGAGAAGATTTAATAAACTTGATCAGACTAACCACCTCGGGGACCTGATCCACCTCCGCCTTAACCCTTTCTATGGCCTCATTCAGTGTCAGCCCGATGCGAAAAAAAATCCGGTACGTCTTTTTTAACAAAGACAACGTATCTTGTGAAAATCCTTGTCGTTTCAGCCCCACGCTGTTTAATCCGTGCAGTGTTGCCCGGTCTCCCGCTGCGATAACATATGGCGGGATGTCTTTTACCACGGCCGATTTTCCACCAATATATGCGTAATTTCCAACTCTTACAAATTGATGAATTGCCACCAGCCCGCCGATGGTTACAAAATCTCCGATGATGATATGCCCCGCCAATGTTGCATTATTTGCAAGGATAACCCTCCGCCCGGTTTTGCAGTCATGGGCGATATGAACATAAGCCATCAGTAGGTTCTCTTCACCGACCTCGGTGATACCTCCGCCAAATTCCGTTCCTCTATTTATCGTAACAAACTCCCTGACGACCGTACCGCGCCCAATCTTTAGGATTGTTTTTTCGCCTTTAAATTTAACGGCCTGTGGAACAGCACCGATGGAAGCATACTGAAAGATATGACAATCCGGCCCCATGGTAACATGCGGCTGAATAACAACATGTGGACCGACGATCGTTCCGGATCCGATCTGAACATTCGCTTCGATAATTGAATACGGACCGATTTCAACATTAGAATCTATTTCTGCTTTCGGGTCGATAATTGCTGTAGGATGTATCATTACTCTCCTCCAAAAGTTGCCATAAGTTGAGCCTCAGCTACTATTTTCTCATCAACATCTGCGATTCCGGCCATCTTGAACACCCTGCCCCGGCGTTTAAGAAACTTCAGTTTAAGCACCAGTTGATCACCGGGGATAACGGGCTTGCGAAATTTAACCTTATCCACACCCATAAAATATATGAGGGAACCGTGTTCTTTCCGGTACATGGACTCAGCAGCCAGTACAGCACCGGCCTGACCCATTGCTTCGATGATAAGTACGCCGGGCATAATTGGATTTCCCGGAAAATGTCCCTGGAAAAAAGGTTCGTTGATGGTGACGTTTTTAAGAGCAACGATTTTCTCATCC
>JAFCZV010000116.1 GCA_019314155.1 Deltaproteobacteria bacterium | reverse complement strand
TAGCAAGATTTTCCTAATTTGATTTCGGTTCGAAACCATCAATTTTCAGGAATTTCTGACTTAGGCCCTAAACCTTGAGTTTTTCAAATTACTCTGCCACCCCAACATATTGTGGTCTATGGTTTATTTCCTTTTCTTTTTAAGATTTTTACCTCTTGTGATTTCTTAATCGTATCACAACCTATTGACATTACAGAATATTTCAAATATTGATAAGAAATCAAAGGATTTGGCTCAAGAATAGTTTTGTGCGGTCGTGCTGCGGGTTTTCAAAGAATTCTTTGGGGGTGTTGCCCTCCACGATTTGTCCATAGTCCATAAAAAGAACCCTATGGGCCACACTTTTGGCAAATCCCATTTCATGGGAAACTACGATCATGGTCATGCCTTCTCGGGCAAGATCAATCATGACGTCTAAAACCTCTTTAACCATCTCAGGATCGAGCGCCGATGTGGGTTCATCAAACAGCATCACTTTTGGTGCCATGCAGAGGCTTCGCGCAATGGCAACCCGTTGCTGCTGTCCGCCTGATAACTGCCCGGGATATTTTCTTGCCTGTTCGGCAATGTGCACCTTTTCCAGATAATACATGGCGGTCTCTTCGGCCTCTTTTTTGAGCACCTTTCGGGCCCATATGGGGCCAAGGGTTAGATTTTCGACAATGGTAAGATGAGGAAAGAGATTGAAATGTTGGAACACCATGCCGACTTCGGCGCGGATCTTTTCAATATTTTTGATGTTGTTCGTCAACTCGATACCGTCGACGATAATCTGGCCCTGTTGGTGTTCCTCGAGCCGGTTAATGCAACGGATGAGGGTCGATTTTCCAGAGCCTGAGGGACCACAGATGACAATCCGCTCTTTGGTCTTGACGTTCAGATTGATATCGTTCAACACATGAAAATCACCGTACCATTTGTGCATGTTAAGGATTTCGATGATGCTTTCATTTTCAATGACGTCAACCGTCTTTGCTGTATTTTCCGCATTCATGATGAAACTCTCAAATCAATTTCCCGATAATTATGGGTAAAAAGATATGGATTCGGCTGCCTCATATTGTCCCTTACTCATCCCCTGCAGTCCCCCCTGGACAACCTCGGCATTGTACGCTGCGGTAAAGAGAATGATTGTTATGGTCTTTTTTTATAGGTTAGTGCAGATTCAAAATTATGATTTATGACTTAAAACATGCTCTATAAATTGACTTGTCCTGTCCCACTTTGGATTTTTCAGTACTTGATCTGGAGGGCCTATCTCAACGATTTCCCCAACATCCATAAATACTACTCGATCGGCGACCCGGTGGGCAAATTGCGTTTCGTGAGTTACACACATCATGGTCATGCCCGATTCGGCTAAATCAATCATCACATCCAGAACCTCTTTGATCATTTCAGGATCCAGGGCAGATGTCGGCTCGTCAAAAAGCATTATTTTGGGTTCCATGGCCAGTGAGCGAGCAATTGCGACGCGTTGCTGTTGCCCTCCCGATATTTGGCCGGGGTATTTTGATGCTAAATTAGCAACCCCAACCCTGTCCAGCAAGGCCATGGATTGTTCAATGGCTTTGGTTTCGGGTATATTTCTCAACCAAATAGGGCCCAGTGTACAGTTTTTTATTACAGTCAAATGCGGAAACAGGTTGAAACTTTGAAACAGCATGCCAACATTTTCACGTATGATCGTCGAACTTCCTTTGTCATTTCCAATTTCTTGACCGAATATAAAGACAGAGCCTTCCTGGTAAGTTTCCAGATGATTGATGCATCGGATAAAGGTCGATTTTCCTGATCCCGAAGGCCCGCAAATAACAATAATCTCGTTTTCTGAAACTGACATCGAAATGTCTTTAAGAACATGGAATTTACCAAACCATTTGTTAATTCCGTTGACTTCGATGGCGATGTTGCCGGAACTGTTTTTTTCAGATGATTTTTTCACAAATTTATTACTCTACATCAAGGATTTAGCTTTAATTTTTTTTCTAAATGCTGGCTGTATTGCGACATGCCGTAGCAAACAATAAAGAACAAAAAAGAAATGGCTACCAATGGCTCGCTATGAAGGCCATACCAGTTTTTATCGATGGATATGTTTCGGGCCATTAACAGAATATCAAAGAGGCCGATAATGGATACCAGCGTTGTGTCTTTGAACATGCTGATAAAGGATGTTACAATATTTGGAATCATAGCTTTCAATGCCTGGGGCAAAATAACGAGGATCATTGTATACCAATAACCAAGGCCCACCGACTTAGCGGCATCAAATTGGTCCAGGGGGATAGACTGCAAACCACCTCTAACCGTTTCTGCCATGTAAGCACCGGCAAATACGCATACGGCTATGATCACCTGGGCTAATTTATTCAGGTCAATTGTATTTGGAAAAAACAACGGCATCATTGTCACAGACATGAACAAAACAGTGATCATGGGAACCGATCGCACCAATTCGATTACAGCAATTGAAAACCACTTTATAACCGGCATCTTTGACCGCCGGCCCAAGGCGAGCATAATACCTATCGGCAGAGCCATTACAATTGCAAAACCGGAAATGATGACGGTTAAAAATAGACCACCCCACCTATCGAAAGGAACATGTTTGAGGTGGACGCCTTGAAAAATGAACACAGCTAAAAGACTCAATACCAGCAGACATGTCAGTTGACTTAAAAAAGTCGTTTTTTTTCGGGAAACGCGCTCAATTAATGGTTCAAGGTATTGCCCGAGTTGCTGATAGCCTGTGTAGTTCAGAATGATATTGATGTAAACCATCAGCAGGTAGGCCGGTGCCATACAGGCAATGAAGTAGTGCAGGGAGCTCCGATCCCCCCCAAGAAATAGATAACTGGCCAAAAAGGGATACAGAACTACCGCCAGGATACCGATGACAATTTTGTTTTTTACTTTTTTTAATGCAAAGGGTATAAGCCAGATGATGCCGATGCCAAAACTCAGGTTTACTCTCCATTGCAGGTCATTCGGGTAACGGCCATAAATCAAATTGTTAAACCAACTTATGACCCCTGCCCAGCAAGCCCCATCTGGACTTATTTCCAAGCATTCGCGGCGCGTCGACGCAACCCAAACAGCTTTTAAAACAGACCATTCCAAGAAAGGCTTCAGGAGTAGATAAAGTAAGATGAAGACTGCAATAGTCAACAACGTATTCCAGAAACTACCAAACAGGTTTTTCTTTAACCATCCAGTAAAACCATAAGTGACGACTACAGGAGGACGGTTTGGACGGGGTATAAATTCCAGCAGTTCCGCTCTTGGTCTTGTTTGATTACCCAAATTACTTCTCCTGCAACTGAATACGTTTATTATATTGATTCAAAAAGAATGATATCGTCAAGCTGGTAATCATGTAAAATCCCATCACCATCAACACAATTTCGATGGCACGCCCAGTCTGATTGAGGGAGGTCTGCATGAACACCGAGACAAGTTCTGGAAAGCCAATCGCTACTGCCAATGAGGATTCTTTGACAGCTGTAAGCCATTGATTGATCATCGGCGGCAAAATAGCACGCGCTGCTTGCGGAATAATAATGAACCACAGGGTTTTTATCCGGGGAAAACCTATCGCCGATGCGGCTTCAATCTGCCCCGGATGAATCGATTGAATACCGGCACGCACCGTTTCTCCGATCGCTGCGGAACGATAAATCGTCATTGCCACAAATGCAGCGGCAAAGGCTATTGGTATAAAAGACCCGTCTTCAAAGTTAAATCTTTTTAATTTTGGCACGATCCAGTGCAACGGCTTTCCCGTCAATAAGAATACCACCGTTACAATGGTCGGTAATGCAAAAAATATTGGGTAATAATAAGGCAGCCGATTCCCTGTGCGTCTGTGATACGATCGCGACCACTTCAGTAAAATGATAAAACAAATGATCGCTAATACAGCTGTAATAAACGTCCAGAAAAAACCGGGCTCAAAAACCGGCGCTGGAAAATAGAATCCCCGGTTGTTTAAAAAAAACGTATTGAAAAGACTGTAGCTTTGTCTTGGTACGGGAAGGGTGGAAAAAACGACGATAAACCAGAACACGATTTGAATGAGCAGTGGTACATTACGGAAAAACTCAACATACCACCGAGCAAATTGGGCCACCAGAAGGTTTGACGACAGGCGCATGATTCCGATAATAAAGCCAAGCACGGTTGAAAAAGCAACGATGAACGCTGATAATAGTAGCGTGTTGACAATTCCTACCAGATACACACGACCGTATGACATGGAAGGATCATATGGTATAAGCGACCAGCTGACGTCAAACCCCGCTGTAGCATTGATAAAGTCAAACCCGAAGGGGAGCTCCATTTGCCGGAGATTGGCGACAACATTGGAAAAAAGGTAATAACCAATACTAATTGCAACAATAATGACGATAGCCTGTATTACTGTAGCGCGAAAGGAGGTAGTATTAAGCATTTCCTTCTTACTTATTCTGGGTTCTGATGCTCATCACTTACATTATGGGAAAAGTTAAAACAAGGTTTAAAATCAAAATGATGCATGTAGGTCTTTGAACCATTCGGCCAAACATTCAAAGTGCTCTTTACACCCTATTTTAGACAGCATGGCCTGTCCCTTATTCAAAGGGTTGCCGCATCAATGTGCCAGGCCATGCGTTTAACGTGCAAAAAAGACAGAATCTTCAACAGTGTTGATAGGAATCCGTTTTCCTTGCTGATCTTTTTTAGCGGAAAGATTTTGAGTAAAGCAAACCGCCGCGAGTCCACAATTCGTTCAGCGTTCCTTTGCGATCAAGGGCCAGCGGAGTGTTTAGTCCAAGGTTGCGATCATATACTTCAGCATAATTTCCGACCTGCTTGATAACCTGATAAGCCCAGTCTGGTTTCAGCCCCAGACCTTTATGAAGATCACCCTCAAGGCCAAGAAAACGTTTGATGATTGGATTTTTTGTGGTTTTGCGGATCTCGTCAATATTCTTGGACGTAATGCCCAGTTCTTCAGCCTCGAGCAATGCAGCAAATGTCCACTTAACTACATTGGCCCAGGCGCTGTCGTTTTGGCGAACTGCAAAAGAGAGCGCTTCTTTTGAAATTGTCTCCGGCAAAACAACATAATCTTTAGGATTATCAGCTGCTGATCGGGCGGCGGCTAAACCGGATCGGTCGTTCGTTATGCAATCACAGTTATTGTTGAAAAAGGCGGCATTCCTCACGGCTGCATCATCAAAAACAACAGGCTTCAAGCCCAGATTGTTTATGCGATTAAAATCCGTAAGATTAAGTTCTGATGAAGTGCCGGTTAAAACGCAGACAGTTGCCCCTTTGAGTTCAAGTGCCGACTTGATACCGAGATCTTTACGAACCATAAAACCCTGTCCATCATAAAAATATGTGTCCAGAAAATCCAGACCCTGGCTGGTATCCCGCGATAATGTCCACGTCATACCTTTTGAAAGGAGGTCACCGGCACCACTCTTGATCGATGTAAAGCTTTGGGCCCATTGTACTGATTTAAATTTTACCTTGTCTTTATCGCCAAATACAGCGGCGGCGACACTGCGACCGATATCGATATCAAAGCCTGACCATTTACCATTTTTATCGACGGTGTAAAAACCGGAAAACGAATTCCCGATGATACAATTCAGATACCCTCGCTTTTTAACCGTATCCAAAGTTGATTCGGCTGCGCTATTTTGAATTTGCAAAAAAAGCAATCCACATATTGTCACAACGGCGATCAATAACATACGGGTTGTTCTTTTCATTGCCCTTCTCCTTTCCAGTTTTATGGAGACATGTGATTGTAAGTGTCTCCTGGGTCATTGATTAAAAAATTCAGGTCAGTTGTCTATCAAGCCAAAAACCAAATCGTCCGGGGTTGTTGTAACCCATTGGCAGCGGAAATGGCGGCAATGAGACGCCCGACCAACTTGCACCTTAATAGCAAACATCTTCATAAAAATCAAACTGATTATTGATCTCGATTTTTTTTGATTTTACCGATACAGCAGATATTATCTGTCTACATAGGTGATCGGATAAGACGTACCTAAATATGTCCCTACACTTATCAACCCTCGGCAATTACACTTTAAATTAGAAATAAAATATTCCTTAAAAGTACGTAATAAATACTTGACATGCTATTTACGTTTAGTATATACTCCTTTTAAATTTAAAACTGAAAGGAGGATAAAATGACTGAACTTGATAACTACGTAGAACTTAAGAGACAATTATTGCAAGCTCAACTCAGAGTTGTTTATCGCTATCAACGAAA
>JAFCZV010000115.1 GCA_019314155.1 Deltaproteobacteria bacterium | reverse complement strand
AAGTTTTAAATAGCAGAAACATGGAATGGTATATATGGCTGGTCGGGTTTGCCCTTATTGGGTAGGATATTTATTGATAAATCCCTTGCGGAAACTGTTTGAAAACCCAAATAAGATTTTAGGGCCATTTGTTCAGGAGGGTATGATAGTTCTGGAACCTGGTTGTGGTATGGGATATTTCACCCTTCCTTTGGCACGGATGGTGGGTCCAAAGGGCCGGATAATAGCAGTGGATATCCAACCTAAGATGCTGTCGGCTTTGAGGCGCAGGGCTCAAAAAGCCGGACTTTTGGACAGAATAGAGCTTCGCCATACTGGAGACGATGGGCTTGGTGTAGAGGATATTTCAGGCAAGGTGGATTTTGCAGTTGCTCTTCACGTTGTTCATGAGGTGCCTGACCAACCCTCATTTTTTAACGAGGTCTGGCAGGCTCTCAAACAAGGAAGTAAACTTCTTGTTGTGGAGCCCAAGGGTCATGTCTCTCAGGATCAGTTTTCAGAATCTGTGGCTGTCGCAGAAAATGTCGGTTTTGTATCCGAGGTTCTGTCAAAAAAAATGGGTGGCCGGGTAGCTTTGCTAATTAAAAAGACCAACTAAAGATTACAGTTAAAACCCGTGAAATGAGGAATGCACTTAACATTGATTTTTGATTAAAAGAGGGGAAAAATGACTGATAGATTGAGCCAATTGAGTTCCTCAACTATACATACGGTTGGCAACACGCCAATTGTTCAACTGCGAAAGGTTGTCCCAAAAAATGGCGCCGATGTGCTAATCAAATTAGAGTACTTTAATCCAACCGGTTCGTATAAAGATCGTATGGCCCTGGCGATGATAGAAGAGGCTGAAAGGCGTGGTGATTTGCGTCCAGGTATGACAGTTGTCGAGTATACAGGTGGTAGTACAGGCTCATCCCTGGCTTTTGTCTGCGCCGTTAAAGGGTATACGTTTAAGGTAGTTTCGTCTGATGCCTTTGCCAAAGAAAAACTGGACACAATGCGCGCATTTGGCGCGGAACTGGAAATTATCTCCAGTCAGGATGGAAAAATCACGTCTGACTTAATTCCACGAATGATTGAGAGGGCTAAAGATATCGCTCAGGTCGATAACACCTATTTTACAGACCAATTTAACAATACTGACATAATCAAGGGGCATGCTAAGATCGGTTATGAATTGTTACAACAAGTGGCTAACCCCATTGAGGCTTTTTGCGGCGGAGTTGGTACAGCGGGTATGCTGATGGGGGTTGCTCATGCTTTGCGAGAAGCCAATACCCAAACCCGGATAATCGCTTTGGAACCAGCCACTTCGACGGTAATCTCAACCGGAACAGCAGGGACACATCACATTGAAGGTATCGGGGTTGGGTTTGTCCCTCCACTTTTGGACAAGGATTACTATGAGGAAGTCAGAGGTATTGATGAAGCCGAAGCACGGCAGATGGCGCGACGACTAACCAGGGAAGAAGGGATATTTTCAGGAACCTCGACCGGGCTAAACGTTGTCGGAGCACTCCAACTCGCCCTGGAATTAGGCCCTGGTCATACAGTCGTCACCGTCGCAGTTGATACCGGCTTGAAATACTTGACAGGCGACCTCTATGGGGCATGAGTCGTATATTGAGTGATTGGGGTCTAAACTCGATCCTTGATTAAAAGAGGGGAGGCAGGTCATGTAAATGGGGTCCGGCCGCAGCAACATATTGAGATAATATATAAAACGTTTTTTTGGGCCTATATTGGGCTTCTTTTAATGTTATTATAGTCAGTTACCGTGGCCCAACCCCAAATCCTCAATGTATCGAAAGAAATGGCAAGGATGATATCGATTAGGTATTCAAAGTTAACGATGCACGAAATATGAAAACGATATCTTTATAACAGTTGTGTCTTGATATTTACAGTTCAAGTTTGATATCTTTTAATTTGGCTGACCTGACATCATGGCAAGTTTTGACAAGCCCGTTTTTTGTAAGATAATCTCAATTATACAAAAATTTAGATAATTTGATATGAAACTAAGATACAAACCTCATACACCTCGGCTGAAAATCGTGGACCACTATATAAGGGAGTTATTTAGAGATGAGTTGCCAGTCGGCATTAAATATCATGATGCCGATCATACACTTCATCCTACCAAAGGAGTCGTTGCTGTTGCCAATCGTATTGCAATATCTGAGAATATCTCCGAACATGATAGAGAACTATTAATTACTGCGGCCTATTTTCATGACACTGGTTACATTAGAGAATATGATAAAAATGAGCCGATTGCTGCACGAATGGCAGGCAGAATCCTTCAATTGATCGGTTATAAGCCAAACGAAATTGTAAAGGTTCAAAAGATGATACTATCAACTGATCTTGAGCGTAAACCGAAAACCCATGTTGAAAAGATCCTTTGTGATTCCGATCTCGACCACTTAGGCAGAGAAGATTTTTTTAAATTGGATGGAAAAGTAAGAGAAGGACGGCGTGCAAGAGGAATAGATGTCAGTGATGAAGCAAAATGGTACAAAGGTACCCTCGAATTTATAAAAAAACACCAATATTATACTGAATCTCAGAAAAAGTTGAAAGAAAAAGAGAAACAAAAAAACATCAAGAGGCTCTTAAAAAAATTGGAAAATATTGAAAGAAAGAGACGAAACCAAATATAATCCTATATCGTTTTTTCAATAAGGGCAAACCCTTATCAAGGGGTGCGAAACTTGAGCATATAATCACTGGTTATACTTGTGGATCAAACAACAGAGAGAAGGTATGAAAACAAAACGGATTCCAGACGACGTTAAAAAGAAAATCAATAATGCCATTGAAAAATACAATCGTAAGAATCTGATTGGGAGCGATTGCTTCTATCAATCACGATTCAAAGGGAAATACCTTTACCTTGATAGGAGCGACTATGGTAATATCGGTCCTATCTTTCGCCTTATCTACACAGGAAATTTGAACAAATGGGAGTTCGCTATATTTAAATGGAGCAGCGAACGATATGACCCGGATGAATGGATGTTCCCGGGCAGTCAATATCTAGATGGTACAATCGAAGGTGCTATGAAAGCTGGTCTTGAGGCATATCCGGTATAACCCGTCATTTGAGGTTGACGGCTGATACCTGGGCATTTGGAATCTTTTTTTGCATAAACGCTCCATTTGGACCCAAAATTGAAGGTCTAAGGATTATTTTCAGTTTCCGATAAGAATTTATGCATGCTCTTCACGAATGTGCCATATTACGGCCGAGAAGAGGCTTAAAATCTTTGCATTATAAAAAGACACCACATGCTCAGCTATCTTACAAGAAGAGAGATTTTAAAAAAGATTACCAATTATCTCGTGGCATTTTTTCTTATGCCTTTTTTCTATATCAAAAAGGCCATGGCCGGAAAGGCAGATGGGACAACCGGGAAGATGGAGCACCAGATGAACTTACCTAAACCCAGATTAAAAGGAGAAGTCTCTGTCGAGCAGGCCATTAAACATCGTAGAACCATTCGGTCATATCTATCAAAACCTTTAACCTTGGAACAGCTCTCACAGATTTTCTGGGCTGCACAGGGTATCACCGAGGATAGGGGCTACAAACGGGCGGCCCCGTCTGGTGGGGCTCTTTATCCTTTGGATATCTATGCGGTGGTTGGTGATAATGGCGTGCAAGGACTAAAGGCGGGTATCTATCATTATGATCCTCATAAACATGCTGCATTGTTAGTCACAGAAGGGGACTTAAGAGAGGGTGTGGCCAGGGCATCGTTCTCACAAATGTGGATGGCCAGAGCCCCTCTGAACTTGGTGGTTACTTCAGAATATAGCCGGATTACAAGCAAGTACGGGAGCAGGGGAAAAAGGTATGCCATGGTCGAGGCTGGTCATGTAGGGCAAAATATCTTTCTCCAGGCAGAGTCCCTTGGTTTGAGAGCCGGGATCGTGGGAGCTTTTCATGACAATAAAGTGTTCCGGATCATGAAGATCAACAGATCCCATGAGCCCCTGCTCATCATGCCTGTGGGATATGGGACGTAAAGCCCTGTGCCCAAAACCAAGGGATGGTGTCAAAGCTCGAATTGGTACGAGGGAACCTGTGGGACATCCGCCCCTCAAATTATAAGTTTCTATTTGGGCTGATTTCACTTGATATCACAGGTTTTCTCAGCTACGAATACTCTCAATATATCTGGATCGGGCGATAGTTGTTGGTTTTGGACATATTTTCAAGTTGGCGCAGGCAAAAAAGCGATTATCCAATAAAAACTTGATCTTAACTGACCCCTTAAGGCACTTTGATGATATGATTAGGGACAACGACAGGCTTTATGATCTAACAGATACCAACTCTCCAGCTGAATCTCTAGCTGAGATAAAAAATATCCTGCTCCTGATCGACCCTCCCCTGGACCCGTCACCAATTGAAAAGATATACGCGGATATTCTCCGTCTCTTCAACGGAGAATATCCAGGATACCGGGCCAGCAATACAAAATATCATAACCTGGAGCATACCTGTTCAACCGCTCTTGCTACTGCAAGACTTATTCATGGTTTGCACGTCCAGGGACAGGTTTTCTCCCCAAGGATTGTTCAGCTTTGTCTGATCGGGGCGCTTTTTCATGATACGGGCCTGATCCAGACCGAGGAAGAAGTGAAGGGTACCGGGGCTCAGTACACCATCGGACACGAGGATCGTTCAATTGCCGTCATGGAAAAATATCTCATCGAAAACGGCTATTCCCAGGAGGACATCCGCGACTGTGGCCATATTATCAAATGTACCGAGCTCTTCTTTCCCATAGAAGATATACCTTTCGAATCTGAAGAGGTCAGGACCATGGGCAAGGTTCTTGGAACCGCCGACTTGGTTGCCCAGATGGCAGACAAGAATTACCAGGAAAAATTGCCTCTGCTTTTCCTGGAGTTCCAGGAGGCCGGGATGGAAGGGTTTGAAACCCCCCTGGAGCTTTTCAGGAAAACAGAGGAGTTCTATCGCTCGGTAGCACGTAAAAGGATGGTCGGTGTACTGGGAGGGGTTTCTTCCGCAGCTCTCTATCATTTCAGGGAGAGATGGAAAATAGACAACAATCTATATGAGGAATCAATCAAGTACAACATAAGACAGATGAAGGAAACTGTCGTGGAGTCTCTTCTGCAGCTCTCCATCATTTCAGGGGGAGATGGAAAATAGACAAGGATCTTTATGCGGAATCAAACATGGGGGAGAGGATGCTTTAGTCCTATGTCCAAGTTTTATATTCCCCTCATAGTTGCATAAACAACACGATGAGATTTGTGTAAAACCGCTTAAACCATAGCGCTGTGTTTATTTATTGCCAATATACTGGATTCGACTGCCAATGATATCCAAAAAGGAATCTTTTTTCACCGTGTTGTTTACCCCATGGGAAAGCCGAGGATACCCCATCTCCTTTGTTGTCAAGGGTTCGCAGTAAATGACTACGACTTCACCCTTGACGCCGCGGATCTGAGGCATCCTCGACTTTTGCAACGTTGAGGTTCCGCATCCAATCAATTACTGGAAAACATATGCTGTACAGGTTGGATCCCGAAAGTTGCAGGGTGATAGGTCTCGATAATTTCCCTTACGTAGTTGCCTGTTTCGGTGTCGCGTTCGTCCAGGTTAATTATTTCCCTTTTTTTATAACTGCCTTCCCCCTCTTTTTCCAGGACACAGACTAATGGCCTTTTGGAAAAATTCCTGCTGGGAGAACTGACAACCAAGGCCAGTTCGTCAGTGTCAAGCCTTAACAGGGTGCCGACCGGGTATGCCCCAAGAATATTGATGAAAACCTTGATGAGGGTGGGATCAAAGTCTTTGCCGGCATGATCAAGCATGTAGCCCAGGGCGCGGTCCGGACTCAGCAGAGATTTCCTGTAGGCCCGCGATGATGTTAAAGTATCATATTTGTCTGCAATGGAAATAATCTTTCCAAAAAGGGTTAACGGTTTTTTCCAGTCGGCCCGGGGATAGCCGGACAGGTCATATTTCAGATGGTGCTCAAAAAGTGGCACCAGGATTCTGGCCTTGCTGTCAGGGGAGGCCTTGAGTTTTAACAACAGTCTGGCGCTGTTCAATGAATGCTCCTCAATCAATTTTAACTCACTGTCATCCAGCTTATCCTTTCCAAGGTCATGAAAAAGGGCACAAATGCCAAGACTTGCCAGGGTACGACGTGAGAGGTTGATACGCCTGCCAAGGCACATGGATAACATGGCAACATTCACCGAATGTGTGAAGATGTAGTCGTCAAATACCCGGAGTGTGCTGATGGCAGCATAAACTTCGTCATCCTCGATAAGATTTGTCACCATGTCTTGGACTACCCGGACGGTTTTCCCTATACCGACCACACTCTTCTTGTCTTTAATCTTCTGGGCAACTTCTTCGAGAGAGGCCTTGGTGTAAGTGTAGTCTTTTCTGGCCCTTTCCCACCGTTCTGCCTTGTCCTTGTAAGAGGATTCCTGGTCAGCCTGAGGTATTTCCGATTTCTTGATCAGTTCAACCCATTTTATATTTTGTGCAGCAAGGCAGTTTGTGAGCCAGGTGAGAGGTTCCGGCTTTTGCCAGGAATGTTCCAGCAGGCGCAGGAAAGCCAGGATCTCCTCCGCAGAGACATGCTTGACAGCTTCGAGGAAACGCACTCCTTCCAGGCCGCGGGTATCAAAATAACGTATAATGTTATCAAAAAGATTCTTTGTGGTTCTGTTGTAGGGGAGCTTTTCATCATCAATAAACAGCTGGTCATTGGAGATTTTGAGCGTCAATGATTCATTCTCCACGCAGTTGTTTATGGATTCGGAGAATTTCTCAATTCCCCTTATAACCAGCGTATGGTTATCACTGTGAATTCTTGCATTCTGCCTCAGGTTGTAGAAGTTTAGCAGGAATTCTTCAAACTGGGAATAGGATCTGTATTTTGCAGAATCAGTCATTGGTGTTTTCCCCCGAGAGAGCACTTATGGTCTTTGTTCTATCAAAAGCTTTCCTGATCACCTTGAATCTGCTTTTTGAAGCTTTCTGGAGAACATTCTTTGCTTCCGGAGTATCGAGCAATGCCAGGGCAATGGCTGCACCCTCACGGAAAACCAGTTTCCCTGAACCCATAAAACTGATCCATCCCCGGCTAAGGAGTATTCTGCGCAGGAACGGGACAGCCGTGTTGGAACCGCAGTGGCCAAGAGTCTTATAACAGGCAAGGATGTGAGCTGGATCCTTTTGGGCGGAATTTTCTCTCAAGTAGTTCAGTAGCAAGATTTCCAGCACACTGGATTTATGTTTTGCAAAAGCTGCCAGGATACAGGCGCGTATCTCTTTGCTGGGATCATCAATGAGTGAAAACAACTTTTGTGCGTTTTTGAGGTTCCTTTCAACCAGCTCTTTGATCGCTTTCCTGCGCACCTTGTTAGAGGGGTGTTCGCACATCTTGAAAAGAATTCCATTGACCCGGTCTCCCTGCAGGCAATTCAGTATGGCCAGAAGCTTGTCCCCCATCTCCAGGCCATGCTGTTCCGCTATTTTTTCAAGAGGCCCAATGTCACGCTGGCTCAGGTGCACTATCACTTCCGAGACCAACTGCTGTATCTCGTGCGAACTTCTCTGCATGATGACCGGCACCAGAAAAGGGATAACCTCCGGAGAAAAATAATGAAGTACCTGTTCAAGAGCCTCTAACTTTTCAATTTCACTCGTTTGCAGCTGCAAGAGCTTTTCGCTGATGAGTTGAAAAATTTCAGGCTTGGACAGATCATGGAAAAAACGGTCGATGAGGGGGATCTTCCAATCCTGTTCAGTTGATATTTCTGGGGAGAGGAGCTTTTGCAGCGACTGAAATAATTTGATCAGCAGATCGAACTTTTCCAGCTCAATGGTTTCAAAAGCCACTTCCGAGATGAACCCCAGAACCGCGGTAAATTTTTCCTGTTGGGTCTGGTTTCTAAGAATGATCAGCAATAATTCAAAGAGGTCATCTGTAATATCCCAGCTTTCTTCCTCCTTGACCATTTGCTGAAGTATTTTATAATCGGTATTGGACAGCTCCAGTTGGTCATCACTGATCGATGGATCGGCAATACTTCTGGCATAAGTGTCCTCGCCGTCCGATTCTGCCGGTTGCTGAGACTGGTCCGTTTCATTTTGATCAGCGACTTCTTCCGGCTGAGGCGCGGGGGGGGGGAGTTGGGAAAAATTCATTAACAGCATGTCCTGCCAGAAAATATCCACCGCCTTGAAATCTATATATTCAAGTTCTTCATCCATCAGAGCAGTGACGATATCTCCCTCGGTTTCCTCTGCGAACAACCTGTATTTATAAGCTATTCTGAAAAAAGAGACGATTTCCTCGAGGGGGAGGCCCTCTTGAAACTCAATCCATTTGATACCATCACGATAGAGCAAGGTGATGATGTCTTCCGAGGGGGCCTCCTGTGAAACTTTATGGATGATTTCAGAATTGCAAAGGAGACTGTCTTTTTCAACAGTCAGCCGCAGATCTACATGGTTCGTGAAAAAATTGCTGAATGCGGCAACAAGGTTTTCAAGGGATTTTATAGTGTATACATGATCCTCAGGATACAGGCCGTAATTATTCCACGCCAGGATAAAAATGTTGATTACCTGCCTGGCATCCCGCAATTCCTTGCCCGAAAGGGATGTTGGTGCTGGAATTTTGTGCTGCTCTTTTGTGCTCACTTTTTCCACTAAGTCAAGAGAACTATTAAACGCTTCAGGTTTACATTTCTTAAGAATAAGATGTTGCTTTTTACAAACTTAAGTTTGGCAAAAGTATCCTTGTGGGTCAAGTAAAAAACTGTCCCCCCTGTTGGGTAGGCCCAAATGGGATTGAAGTTCCCTGCAGTCCGCCAAAGGGTTATGGCGGACAGGGAATGTTCTGCCTTACGGCAGTGCTTCGCGGCGACCAGGAACTTTACCATTTTTTGATTCGCTCGCTAACCCCGCCGCAAACAGCAGGGAAGCGCTCGCTGTTGCGGTTCAGAGCCCGTAGCCCGGTAGGTAGCTCGGGGTCTGACCACGATAAGCTATAAGAAACATTCAATAAATTAAATTATCAGGCACGAATTATGAGCTTAGAGCTCTCTTTTTAACACCAAAAACAGCAATCTAAGGAGAATTT
>JAFCZV010000114.1 GCA_019314155.1 Deltaproteobacteria bacterium | reverse complement strand
TGGATATTGTCAAAGCCGCCGTTGGACATAACCAGGACAATATCATTGGGTCTGGTTTCTGAGACTAAAAAATCGATGATCGAATCTGTGTTTGGGAAATGGTATGCTTTCCTTCCCCGATGTTTGAGGTCGGTCACCAGTTTTTGAGAAGAAAACCGCTCTTCCGGCGGGATCTTATCCAAACGCGAAGGGTGGCGGATGCATATGATGTCTGCCCCGTCGAATGAAAGAGGATAGATGTTTTGAAACACACTACGCATGCTGGAATTGGTTCGGGGTTCAAAAACGGCAACAAGACGTCCATCCGGATAGAAAGGTTTTACTGCCCGGATGGTCTCACGAACCGCCGTCGGATGATGGGCAAAATCGTCCATGACCGTAACACCGCTTTTTTGGCCCCGTACCTCTTGACGCCGCTTAATACCTTCAAATGTTTCAAATGCCCTTGAAATAGCCTTTGCCGGTATCTTCAGACGGTCGGCAACGGCAATGGCGGACAGTGAATTCAAAAGGTTGTGTTCTCCAACAAGTCGTGTTTTGAAACTTCCAAAAAGCCCATGGTGCTTTAACACTTCAAAAAAGGTCCACGGCGGTTTAATGGTGACCTTTCCAAGACGCCATAAGGCGGTTCTATTCCGGCCGTATTTTACAATCCGACACGGTCTGCCGTTGATTAAGTCGGAAATGTTTTTATCACCGTCGAATGCGATGAGTGTACTCTGAGGCGAAATGTTGCCGATAAATGTATTAAACGCTTGCTTCACATGATCCATGTCTCTAAATATATCGGCATGATCGAATTCAACACTAGTCAGTATCGCTATTAATGGATCATAATGTAGAAATTTCGGCCCCTTATCAAAATAAGCAGTGTCGTATTCATCACCTTCGATGACCATATATTTGCCGTTTCCAAGACGGTAATTGCTCCCGAAATTTTTCAAAATACCACCGATCATAAAACTTGGATCAAGCCCGGCTTCATCTAGAATCCAGGCTAAAATCGAGGCGGTGGTGGTTTTGCCATGGGTGCCGGTTATCACCAGCGGCTTTTTACCGGCAGCTACAAATCGGTTGACCGCCTGTGGCATGGAGCAGAATTCAAGGGCCATTTGATGCATTCCAACAACTTCGGGGTTATCTATTGAGACGGCATTTCCGACAACAACAAGGTCCGGGCCGTGTAAAACATTTTTTTCGCTAAAACCCTCGACAACCTTTATGCCCTTTCCGGAGAGAAATTCGCTCATGGGCGGATATACCTTCTCATCCGAGCCGGTCACTTCAAAGCCCATATCCTTAAGCATACTGCCAAGGGCTCCCATTCCGGTGCCGCAAATGGCAATCAGGTGTATGCATTTGACATTGTCAGGGATTCGATTTTTGCTCAAATCCATTTTTTGTGGGTTCCCTTTTCAAAAAAAATCCTCGTAAAATCACGAAAATCGAAGACACGTGGATATGGATCATACAAAATTATGGTATCTTTGTACAGTTTCATGTATGCAGGATACCATATGTTGAATCGACATCTCAAAGACACCTTGCCCTGGTTGAAATGGAAACGCTTTGCAAATTAGAGTTCAAGAGTTTTTAAATGTTCAGATGCTTTGGGGATTTCCCGCTCGCTGAAAACACGGATATCATTTTCTTCCAAAAGCGCAGCGGTAACACCCTTGCCCGGCTTTTTTATCCCGGCAAAACGCCCGTCATAAATATAAGCGCTGCCGCAGGAAGGGCTTCCATCTTTCAGGACGGCCATCCGGATTTTCATAGAGCGAGCCAGTTCGACCGCTTTTTGAGCGCCCTTCAGAAAACTTTCCGTAACATCATCCCCATCGATGTTTATGACCCTGGCACCACCGCATAACACCTTTTTCCCATCACCATCGGAAATTTCCGAGCACGGTCTGGGGACTGAAAGCCCTCCGGCGACTTCCGGACAAAATGGCACCACACGGTCCTGACGATGCCAATACTCCAATAGACGACGATCAAATATCTTAACACCACCACCATTATAACGCACATGTTCACCCATCAAACAGGCGCTGACCAGTAATTTATTCATTTTTACACACCCGGTTCCTCAACGGCTTTTTATTTTATGATTTTTTTTATGTCCCGTCCGCTTGTTGAAGCAAAGATTCCGTATGCGAGGAGGCCCTTCATTGAAATAGAGAAATCTGGAATAAACAATCAAAAATTTTGTGTTATGATACCATAAAAAGATGTAATGATAATGCTATGCAATAAAATATGTAACATTTTCAGAGAACTGTTGCAAATACGCGGACTATTTTAATACAATATTATTATATTTTTCAAAATTATTGGAAAAATCTATTGCAATTTAAAATCGTCGCTTATAAGGAGGAAAATTCTAAGTGAATCAATAGAGTTTCAGAGTTAAAATTAAATCATTAAAGCGGGGAATAAGAAAATGGCGACCATAGAAGATATCCATATGGGATTAAAAGAGACGACGCTTACAAAGATCTTCTTTACCGATCTGAATGGCAGAATCATGAACTTGCCGGTAAATCCTGAGAATATTGAATCGATTATTTCCGATGGAATCGGTTTTGATGGAAGCTCTGTTGCAGGATTTGCCACAGTTGACAGCAGCGACAGGCTCCTTTTTCCGGATCCGGAAAGTTTTCGTATTGTAGAATTGGCGGACGAAAAACTTGGTTTTTTTATCGGCCATATTTATAACGATAAAAAATCCCGTGCAAAAGCCGATCCTCGGTCTGTTCTGGAACGCGTCCTGAAAAAAGCGGAAACAGAATATGGATTCAAGTTTAAGGTCGGTCCGGAACATGAATTTTTTTTACTTGCCGGAGATGAATTCGGCGAGAAAATTCATTCTGACAAGGCCGGATACTTTCAATCCACGCCTCACGACAAAGGAGAACTGGTACGGAACAGTATTATTGCCGTTCTAAAAACATGTGGGATTCGGTTTGAAAAAGCGCATCATGAGGTTACGCCTTCGCAGCATGAAATTAACCTGGAGTGTGCCGACCCTCTGACCGTGGCGGACCGAACCGTACTATTTAACTATATAACCCAGAAGGTTGCGGTGGAGTTCGGCTATCACGCGACGTTTATGCCCAAACCATTTGACGACTTCAACAGAAATGCCTTCCATATTCATATTTCCATGCAGGATATAGATGGAAAAAACCTGTTTTACGATGCAGGCAGCGAAGACAATATCAGCAGTATCTGTAAAAAATTTATCGCCGGTATTTTACGATATGCCAGGGAATCGTCGATCATCATGGCGTCAAATTTCAATTCATACAAAGCATACATTCTTGACCGGGAAGCACCTATTATTAGAAGCTGGGGGTTAAGGAACAGAAGTTCAATGGTCAGGGTGCCGTATGCCCAAAGCCCTGAAAACACGAGGATCGAGTTGAGAAGCCCTGATCCGGCAGGCAACCCGTATCTTCAGATTGCCATGCTGATTGCCATGGGACTTCAAGGCATAAAAGAAAATCTTGACTGCAGCCGACCCGACATCGGAAGCACGTATAAAAAGAAATACAAATACCGCCTTTGGGATAAGCGGTTTTTGCCCAAAAGCATGTTCGAAGCTCTGGTTGAAGCAGAACGGAGCAAATTTTTGAAAGATTTTCTGGGAGATCGAATTTACAATGCCTACATGGCCCTAAAAATAAATGACTGGGAGGATCACAGAGTTCACGTTACTCCAAGAGAACTGAATAAATATCTAAGCATATAGGAGGATCATATATATGGAAGCATGGATTGAACAACTTCAAAATAGCGTCAATACTCTCGAGAGGCTCAAAGAATTCATCAACGTTACCCCGGAAGAAGAAGCGGCTATAAATACGCTTAACACCAAATGGGGGACAACCCCTTATTTTGCGTCTTTGATGGATCCGGATAACCCGGACTGCCCGATACGCAAACAGGTTATCCCCTCTATGAAGGAAACAGAAAATAAATACGGAATGCCTAATTATCTGATTTGGAAAGAAAACCGTGACACCGATGAGGTCCGACCCGATTGTATTGCCAGACAGTACAATGACCGCATCGCCTTTACAGTTACGGATGTCTGTGCAAATTACTGCCGTCACTGTTTTCGTAAAGAACTCGTGGTTGACCGTGATCTTAAACTTCGCTTCGATTTTGAAGAAGGTATCGAGTGGATCACGGATCATAAGGAGATTCGTGACATTCTTATTACAGGTGGAGATCCTTTCATACTTTCAGACGACAAGATTGAATATCTTATTCGGAAGCTGCGGGAGATTCCCCATATAGAGATGATTCGTTTTGGGACGCGAACACCGATTGTTCTGCCCCATCGAATCACCGACGCTTTTAAAAAAATATTGAGCGGCTTTCATCGGGTTCCCATTTGGGTGAATACCCAGTGCAATCATCCCAGGGAAATTACGGAAAAGACGGCAGAGGCCGTCTACAATCTTCTTTCCTGCGGTGTGAATGTGGGCAACCAGGCGGTGTTGCTGAAAGGGATCAACGACGACGTGGAGACCTTCAGGGAACTGCACCAAAAACTTTTGGCAGTTCGAATCCGACCTTACTATGTCTTCTACTGCGAGCCTGCGCCGGGAATCGATCATTTCCGAACACCGGTTGAAAAAGGCGCAGAACTCATTAGAGATGCACTGCGTGGTCACACCACGGGTCTTGCCCAGCCCATGTATGTCATTGCAACAAATATCGGCAAGATTCCTTTAATGCCTGATTATTATATTGTCGATAAGAATGAAAAAGAATACACGCTGAAAAATTACCAGGGTATTTATACAACTTGGCCGAATATTCCTGAATAGAAATGACCAGTTACAATCCCATAATCAGCTTTCTCAAGGCACACCATATGGACATGTTCTCCCTCCTTGAAGAAATGGTGCTGATTCAGAGCGGTAGCTACAACAAGGAAGGTGTCGATGAACTGGGCCGGTTCATAAAATCTACGTTTCAGTCCAACAATGTTTCATGCCAGGTGATCGAGCAGGATAAATATGGAAATCATCTCGTTGTCAGATCCCTCTGTAGAGGGCAATTCGACACACAGATACTCCTTGTGGGCCACATGGATACTGTATTTCCAAAAGATACCGGCTTTAACTGGTATAGAGAGGAAAACACCCTTTGTTACGGTCCGGGTGTAATCGATATGAAAGGCGGTCTTGCCGCCGGAATATTCGCACTTAAAGCGCTGGATAACGAAAACCTTTTAACCAAGATACCTGTGACGTTCATATTTAACTCCGATGAAGAGATCGGCTCTCCCAGTTCCAAAACGCTTGTTCAACAAGAGGCAAAAAACAGTGTTTTTGCATTTGTGCTGGAGACAGGGGGACGGAATGGAGAAATCGTCACCGGTCGAAAGGGAAACCTTTCCCTTGAACTCAAGATTAAAGGAAGGGCGGGTCATGCTGCATTTGCCGGCAAGGATAAAGCAAGCGCTATTGTTGAACTGGCGCACAAAATAATTGAATTTGAATCCTTAAACAATCCTGACAGGGGAATCAGTGTAAATGTGGGTCGAGTCAACGGTGGAATAGGACCCAATACCGTACCTGAGCACGCTTCAGCCCGGATCGATTTTAGGTTTTTAAAAAGTCCGGACAAAACGTATCTCGAAAAAAAGGTAGCCGAGATCGCCCAAAAACAAAACATCCAAAATACACGCTCCCATTTTGTCATATTGAGCGGCAGGCCTCCCATGCCGGTTTCTGAAAAAAACAAAAAACTTTTTAAAGTTGTCCAAGAAACAGCAAAATCGATTGGATTGTCCGTGGACGAAGAATTCAGGGCCGGCGTATCCGACGCCAATCTATCGGCGCCATGGACCACAGCGAAGACGAATACATGATCAAAGAAAGCCTTTTACAACGGTCAGCGTTGCTGGCGAATGCTATAATAGAATGTTGGGAGAAATACAATCAGGGGCTTCTATTCTGAAAGGCGCTTCTGGTAAACGGCAGGTTCCGTAGATGTTTAAAAACCTTCCATTGGCAGGTTTGAGTTCTTTTGAAAAGCGATAAATTTTATGCATCTGGCAGATACGGTGTCAGGTCATGGACATATTCCGTCAGCACTTTGAATCCTTGGTTGCTTAACGCCGAAACCGCATCATCTTTATCTGTTGAGGCCACCCGCATAACCAGCTGATAAATGCCGGAGTAATCTTTCTCCGGCCAGGTAACAAGGCTGCGGATACTGATTTGCTGATCTTTTAGGATTCTCGATACTTCGGCGATGATCCCGACGCGATCTTCAACCAGGACGGCAAACCGGGCACTTCCCTCGCCGAATCCGATGGCACGAAGCAGAACTCTCATGACATCGGTACTCGTAATAATCCCTACAAGTTTTTCATCTTCGATTACCGGTAACGCATTGATTCTGTTTTTCTGCATAATTAAAGCCGCACGTTCAATGGTTGTGCCGGGTGATATGGTAATAATCTTTTTGGCCATTATCGGTTCAACGGTAAGTTGCGTTAACAGGTAATTCAATTCATGGACGCTGAGTGAAGTGGCCGGAGATGCTGAACTCTGTTTAACATCCCTGTCCGATACAATTCCGATCAAATTTCCAGTTTTATCAACCACCAGAAGGTGGTTGATCCGCTTTTCGTCAATAATCTCCTTTGCTTTTTGCAAACTCGTATCAGGGGGAACGGTCATAAGGTATGTATTCATAATTCGGCCCACGTACATTGGAATACCTCCTTTGTATGATGAAGACGACTGAGCGAAAAAATAGGTATAATCTAAGTTGAGCGATCAATTTAGATATGATTTAACCTTAAGCGGAAGAGAAAAATCAATTTAAACAATATCTTTGCTGTTTAAAAAAAATCTTCCTTCTTCAGTATAATCTATGGCATGTATAGCATAACTATTATCAAATGACACCTGATAAAGTTGTATCGCCTCTAATATTTCACAATCCTTTACACACGTCTCTTTAGGTTGATTTTTCTTAATACAATCTGCACATGGAGAAGAAATCATAATGGCCTCCTCTATAATGCCAATATTAAAATGAAAAACCACTTTTATAAATCAACGATACATCACCTTCCAACCTTTCCGACAAACTTTAAACGATTTTAATAAATGGATATATTATGCATCACCAACAGACTTCTTCTGATCATGAAAGACTTCACAGTGCTTACACCACTTGCGCAGGTTCCCTTTCCGAAAAATTTCCGTGCAAACCTCACGATAATATTGAATTTTCGGGTCTTTAGGGCATTTTATTAGAGATTCGCCCATTCATACCTTCCTTTTTATTTGTTGTTTCAAACAGTTGATATTTCGGAACAAATTTTAGGATAGTATATAGAAAAATATCTTGTGTGTCAAG
Organism: Deltaproteobacteria bacterium; assembly: GCA_019314155.1. Lineage (GTDB taxonomy): Bacteria > Desulfobacterota > Desulfobacteria > Desulfobacterales > UBA11574 > JAAXQD01. Next base: position 4,759 of record JAFCZV010000114.1, on the reverse strand, counting down.
GAAAATATACCACAATATATTGTGATATCAGTAAGGATGCTATTTAATAAAAAAAATCATTATTTCATTCGGCTCGGTCTAACGCGTGCTAAAGCCCTTCAAACAGCCAGTCGGTTTCCAAGAGAAACACGCCGTCGCTTCGCTGTACCGAAATCAAATGCGTTCACCCTGTTGGAAAATGCAAGACATCTTGCAATGACCCCATGTGATATGATATATTATTATGACAACTTGTCAGATGCTTTAGTACAAACCTGTTCGATGTCGCTCACAAATGACTTTTTACGAAACCGTCATATAAGGACTGTCAATACGATGGATAAAGTTTTTATTTACACAGACAATAAGGCAATAATTATTTGCCCTAAATGTGAGAAATCCAAGACAGTAGATGTAGCCGAACACGTGCATACCCATGAGGAGGTAAAATTAAAACACCCGTGTGAGTGTGGATATGTGTATAATGTACTTTTAGAAAGAAGAAACAGATACAGAAAAATAGTCGATGTTCCGGGCGCCTATACGCATTTTATTTCCGGGCGACAATTGTCGAAAGGTTCGATGACCATAAAAGAAATCACGCGCGCAGGATTGGGCTTAAAACTTGATGAGAATGAAATAGAAAAATTTAAAATTGATGACACACTGTTCGTTGAATTTCATCTAGACGACGAATCGAGATCTTTAATCAGGAAAGAGGCGATTATTAGAAATATTCGTGGTCCTTATATCGGGGCTGAGTTTTCCTCTGTAGATCTTTATGACAGAGCCCTTGGGATTTACATGTTCAAATAACAGTTCGGGATAAAATTGTGGATATTAAAATACAGCTGAAAAAATTGATACAAACTGCAGAACTTTATCGATCTCAGGGGTTATTATCCGAGGCAACGGGGAAATATGAAGATGCTCTCGCATTGTTACAGGGATCTGAGCTGATTCAGGGCGGTCAAAAATTGGCAGATATTATTTCAAAGAAAATCAACTCAGTAAAAAATAATCTTAAAAAAATAGAAAAGCAGCCGATATTGCCTGAAGTGTCCAGGGAGCAGCAGGATATTATTAAAAACCTGTTCACAGAGGCCAAAGACAAAAGCAAAGGACCAGAAGTTCTCGAAGGCGCACTTACCCTGGCCAAGTTCGGGCAGTTCGAGAGGTCTTTAGAAGAGTTAAATGAGCTGTTAAAGACACCTCACCTCCGAATGAAGGCCGCTAAAAATATTTTGCGATGCCATATGGCTCGATCTTCAATAGAAGATGCGTATTCTCAATTTCAGAAATGGCAGTCAAGCAACCTTTTTTCTCCAAATCAACTGATCACCATACGCCTGTTTCTTGAAGTTTTTCGCTTTGACAACCTGAAGGAAAATGTTTCACTTCAATTAAGGGATCCTGAACATGTTGATGAACTTGAAATAACCGATGGAGAGTTCCCCGATATCTGCTCCATGATCATCACTTTTGATGACGGACCCTTAAAGGGGGGGACATTTGTTCTGGATGTCAGTTTCCAGACGGGAAACGTTATCACGCTGTTTGTTGCAGGCCACAAAGAAGAATTGCTGGACAATTTTAAGGTTGGTAAAATACTAAAAAAATTACAGTTTAATACCACTATCGCCATATTTAAAGGTAAAGGGATCATCGCTGAAAAGATTAAAATCGATTCCGGACCCAGACAGGGAGATTACCGACTGGACATCAAGGTAACGAGTTCGTAGATATTATTTTTAATCCTTATCCTTTTTTTGGGGTGTCTGCCCTTCGGCATGGCCTTTTTTGCTTGTCACCTGACAAGAATTTCGGACTCAGGTGGAAATACCTAATTTGGGCAGGATATGCGCCTGCAACAGATACCACCCCCCCACAATTATCAATAACAAAAATATTTCGTTCATGTTTCCTCTCCTAATCCCATTTGTTCCGATGGAATTTTTTGATTTATCATACGGCTAAAAAATAGATGGAATTAAAGACGACTCTCCACGTAATCGTGTGCATGTTTTACAGCCGCGGTCTCCCCCACTGCTAACTCATTGAAATAACGAAGCCACCCCGCCAACCCGCCTGCCATGCAAGCTCGCCCGCCAGCCAAGCCCGCCCGGCATTCGCTTGAGGCGAAGCCCATGGCGGACGGGCAAGGCGAGGCGGCCTGGGGCACGAGCGGGCAGGTATCGTTACATGGGAAAGCGCACCCCCTGAACACGTACAAAAGAGCATCTAAACAAAGTACATGAATTATACAATAGGATCGAAAGTTAAGTTTAAAAGGGACACATGTCAAGGTCAATATAACGTTGTCTCTTTCCGCCTTGACTCTCGGGCACTGTTTACTTAAAATCGTTGCAAGAAAAAGAGGCGTTAAACGGTTCATAAATCAGATCCATCGATGCCCTTGTTAAAACTATTGTGATTGCAGCCGGGTCTGGAGCCTTTGATAATCCCCAGGAGTGACCTGTAAATCCATGAATCAAATTCTTCGCACATACGAAGACAAGCTCATAAAAAATGGCCTGGCCGAAGCCGGAGCACCGTTACTGGGGTGTTTACTGGGGTGTTTAGATGCTAACCTTGAATGGAACCGAACGGACACGGATTTCGCCGTGTTTGAAACGATATTTGAACGGCTGAACATTAATTCCCTTATTTTTTCTCAACCTGCCGAGCCCTACCGCAGCATAATCGATTACCTGGCGGAGACATCCAATGGGATCATCACGCCCCAGGATTGTGAAACCGGAATGTTTCTCCATGATCTTCCGGTTTCATTCCAGTTTTTGCCGGATGAAATTACTTCGATCTTGAAAAAGCGTAAAAGCATCATCATACCGGGCAGGGGTATTATTACTTGCGGCATGGTGGGTATGGAGCAGGCATATGTCACGTACGCCTCAGTATGTTTTGCATGTTTTATCAAATTTTTTTCCGATTTCCTTTGGGATGCAAAAAGGGGAAATATTGATGAACGGAAACGCAACCTGTTTGATGGCATCGTAAAGCGGCTTGATTCGCCGGCCTCGTTTCACGGCTCACTGATGAAGGGACCGTTTAACTCGGCAGACAGCGTTTACGAAGCGATTCAGGAAGCGGGCAGGCTGACCGTCGAGCACCGTTTGGTCGATTCATATTTCGGCAACATTTCGTTTTGCCACGGCCAGACACTTTATATCAGCCAAACCGGAAGCAGTCTGGACGAACTGGGAGGATGTATAGATCCTTGTCCCCTGGACGGCTTGTCTTGCGTTCCCATTACCGCTTCCAGCGAACTTCCGGCCCACCTGAAAATTGTGCGAACGACAGGATATCGCGCCATCCTTCACGGGCATCCCAAATTTTCAGTCATACTTTCCATGGACTGCGACATTGAAAACTGCAAATCCCGCGGGGCGTGCCATCTAAAATGCCCCCATGACAGGTCTGTCCGCGGTATTCCGATTGTTTCCGGTGAAGTGGGTTCAGGGCCACACAGCCTTTGCAACACCGTTCCAGAAGCAATCAAGAGTGAACCCGGCGTAATCGTCTATGGCCACGGAGTTTTTACAGCGGGCACAACAGATTTTAACCAGCCTTTTAAAAAACTCATTAAAATCGAAAATAATTGTCGGGCGGAATATTTTGATAGAATTGGGTGAGTTTTTATAATAAATCCAAAACTTCCGTAATATTGTCCAAAAGATCGATGATCAGAAGCTTGTTTCTTAATAGAGATCCTTTGTTCAGAATTATTTTGACAACTTCTGCGGTTTCAAGGGCGGCAAGAACCGAAACCGCCGATGAAAGGCAGCCCAGCGAGGCTTCAGCACCCTTTGATTTGAGATCGTTCGGTGAACCATATATCAACTTCAACCCTAGATCCTCGGGGAAAATTGTGGTTATGTGCCCGGACAGACCGGCGACAGCGGCGGATACCAGGGGAGATCCGGCTTTTTTTGAAGCGTTTTCCAGAATAAACCGGGTTTTTATATTATCGAGGCAGTCGACAATAACATCTGATCGACGGATAAGCTCGTCTGAATTCTTATCATCCAGATATTCATCATGTCTGCGAACGGCAATCGACGCGTTTATTTCTTTTATCCTCTTAACGGCAGCTTCTGTTTTGTATTTTCCCATCATTTCATATGTACTTAAAAACTGCCGATTTAGATTGCTGGCTTCAAAACGGTCGCCGTCTATCAGGTTAAGGGTGCCGATGCCCATACGGGCCAGAATTTCAGAAACCGTCCCTCCCAGCCCTCCCAATCCCACAATGCTGACCTGTGATTTCAACAGGTTCGCCTGGTCCTCGGGAGAAAATGTCTTCATATTTCGAGCATAGCGTTCAGGCACAATACTCTCCTCAAGGGCGATAATTTCAATTTTTCGGCTGTCAACCTTGAATGACTTTGCAAGGCTTGGAATATCCTCGAGAGAGATGCTGGTATGATACGTATCGTCAGGATATTTCTTCGGGCGGGATATCTCTTTCAATTTTTCGATAATTTGAGTTTTCAACAAATCATCCTCCTCCCACAGGAGGGAAAATCCCTAAGCGGTCACCGTCTGTTAAGGTAGATGTCAGATTACCCTTAATACCGTTTATAAAAATAAGCCTGACATCATCTTCAGGGACGCCGAGCTTCTCGAGGAGGTGTTTCACCGTAGTTCCTGGCGCTATCGGATAGCGGTCTGCTGAATCAGGCGTGAATCGACTCAGTGTGGCAAATAGTTTTAATGTAACATGCACCATAATTTTTATTCCAAATAAATGATGTGGATC
>JAFCZV010000566.1 GCA_019314155.1 Deltaproteobacteria bacterium | reverse complement strand
ATGGCTTTTTCAAAGGCAGCCTTTGAATCCGTCGTCATCACTTGCATCAAATAGGCAAAACCCAGAACCGTCTGAATCCTTTCCATATCCTGATTCAGGTTTACCGCTTTCTGTGCTGCTTCGAGGGATTTGTCCAGATTACCGAATGACGACCACAGCTCGGCTAACCTGGCCCAGGCCAAGGCGTTATCGGGATCCAGCTTTACCGCCTCCTCGACACTTGCCCGTGCGCCTTCCAGATCGAAACTCGCCTGCTGGGCATAGGAGAAGGCGATTTGGGCCGTAGCCGATTTTGGCCCGGTCTCAACAGCCTTTTTTGCCAGATCAAGTGCTTTTTCTTTCTCGTTCTGAACCACGGCAATAATCGACTGAAGCGCAAATGCATTGCTGTAGTTCGGATCTAAACCAATTGCCCGCTCGATGTCTGCACTTGCCTCATCTACACGGCCCACCGAAAGCAGCATTGAAGCGCGATGTGCCAAAAAGCGCGGGTCACCGGTATCTTCTTTAACCCCTGCTCCTTCGGGTGGAACATATATCACCGGCGGGTAATACAATGCCCAATGAACGGCATCCCGCGGGCGCGCCACAACACGCAACACCGGGGCCTTACCTTTCTCGGCCACTGCGGATTGACCACCAATGATCCCAAGGGCTCCGGCCTCGTTTTTGGCCAGCACCTTGCCTTCAAATATGGTCAGGAAGGTTTTATCTTCCTCAACCTTGATGAAAAATTCCGTCCCCTCCACACCGGCGTTTACAAAGGCTGTGTGCACCTCGAGGCTGCGGGGAGTTCGGCTGAAGAAATGTGCAGCACCCTCGAGCAGGCTTACCAGAGAGATACGCTCTTCTTTCAATCCGCCGAGGGTGATCGTGGTGTTCTGGTCAAGACGCAGAAGGGGTTGGTTGACCAGGGAAATATCTGCCCGGCTCCTATCGCTTACCCGAATCATATCGCCGGGGCAGTATGTGTCATTTAATTTAACCGCTTCCCATTGTGTTTCTCCAGACCTTCTCACCTCCACATCCCCCTGTACGGAAACCGCTTTTGCAACCCATTTTTCACACGTCTTTGCAGGAGAAGCACAGGGGTATAACAGTATTGTCAAGAAGGTTGTACATATAATAAAACGTAAAAAATTGGGGAATATTCTCTTCATTATGTACCTCCTCTGTTGTTTTTGATGAGTGTTGGAAATACCAAGATGTCACAAGCCCTTTTACTTAATACTTGGCAATCTCCATTAAAACGAATAGCCACCCCTGTATGTGTATAGCGCACGATGTTTCCTTCACATTCCATTAACCCTCGAGCACCTGTAAGTTCTTTAATCTTATCGTTCGAAATGGTTATGTTTAGCTTTAACATTGAGCCTTGGGGAAACTTTTTTGAAGTAAGGATAAAAACACCGGCAGCCGATATATCTTTGGTTTCGAATTCAAATACATGTTTTTTTCCAATGCCGATTGTTTCTATTCTGACATGAAGTGTAAGCGGGTATCTTTCAAACTGCCGCCGATCTTTCATAACCCAAACCTTTCTTTGGTAAATATTATCGCCCAAATAGACAGTCAGATTTTCTCATGAAAAATAACAGTCCGACACTGCAGCTACTCAACACAAATACACCACAGTACGATCTTCAGGAACTACCCCAGAAGAAGAGGCCCACTAGGGATGGCAGAAAGTAAGAGACTCTTTCCTCCGGGAAGTTTTTTTTCAAAAGCTTTTGGTTACCGTCTACTTGTTTGTGTAAGTGAAATATACGATCAAAATTTATTTTTTGGAATATCCTGACCAAGCAACATTCAGAAGGAGGAGACTCCAGTTCAGTGGAGGATGAAGTGAAATGCTTAACTGATCACGGGAGTCGAAAATCAGTGGCCGAAAAACGGCTTGACGTCCAAAATTTATCGAGAAAATGATCTAACCGGAGATCCGGCCTCTGAATCCCATAAACAGTTAAAAAATTCCTGCTCAATTGGAGAATTCAATGATCCGTTGATAAACTTATAAATGCTGATCATTTCATATTTTATCGTGTCAAGAAAATCAATCGACCGAAAGTATGAAATTTGATACTACTTTATTGTCAAAATTATTATAAAAAGTATAATTAAAAAGTAGTATGCTTTTTAAATTAGGGTAATACTT
>JAFCZV010000113.1 GCA_019314155.1 Deltaproteobacteria bacterium | reverse complement strand
AAATAAAGTTAAAATCGAGCCATTGGATTGTAGATGAAAATGACAATATCATCATCGGCGAAGGGAGAATGGAAATTTTGGAACACGTTGAAAATACAGGGTCTATTAACCAGGCTGCCAAAATGATGAAAATGTCTTACAAAGCTGTTTGGAGCAAAATTAAGTATACGGAAAAACATTTGAATGCCAGAATCGTTCATTCGGATAAGAAAACGGGAAGCCGCTTGACCAGAGAAGGGAAAGCGCTTTTAGAAAAATACCGGCTTTTGAAAAAAGAATGTATGATGACAGATGATAGAATATTTAACAATATTTTTAAATAAATGCTTGCTGAAGCCAATAATTTCAAAAAGCTAAGATAGTATGATTTTAACAATTTGACGTCATGACCATATCAAAGAAAAAAACATCCTCTCCTTTTGTTTCCTTCGTCGGCAATTCAGGCTCGGGAAAGACGACTTTTTTGGAAAAATTGATTCCTGAAGTTGGCACCATTAAACACGATGTCCATGGTTTTGAAATGGATAAACCCGGGAAAGACAGCTGGCGACATAAACATGCCGGTGCATCTGTCACCGTTATTTCATCACCGTATCAAATCGGGATGGTGATGGATGTGAAGCATGATCACAAGCCGGATGAGTTATTATCCTATTTTAATGGAATGGACATCATATTGACTGAAGGCTACAAACGGGGAGAGCACCCCAAAATGGAGATATTTAGAACGGAGATCATCAACGAACCGTTGTGTAAAAACAACAAGTCTTTGCTCGCTCTCATCACCGACTCAGATGTCGATCTTGATGTGCCTGTTTTTTCTTCAAGAGCTGTTGAACAGGTCGCCGATTTTTTGATCAAACATTTCGACCTTGCTTGCGCTATCCGGTAACCCTCATACATGCAGCGCTTTTTGCTGTTACAATTGTTACAATTTTGTTGCTTGACGGTTTACACAAGTTAATAGTTATATATCTATAGCGAATTGTTTCTTAATGAAGATTGTGCAGTATCTACGGTCAGATCGTGTCATGTAAGCAAAATCAAAAAACAACTTTGCCGTGTGAAAGTAAGTAAAGAGGTTATTATATGACATCAGGGGGAACAGCTAAGAAATCCGGCGGTAAAAAAGGCTGGTGGTTTGGAGTGACTGTCGGCATTGTTTTAACAATTATAACGGTGCTGGCATCCGGCTTTATGATTGAAACTACCAATACCGACACCTTTTGTGTCAGCTGCCATGTAATGACACCTTTTAGGACGGCCTGGCAACAGGCGGTCCACGGCGGCCAGAATCCCCAGGGTTTTGCGGCTCAGTGTGTCGATTGTCATTTGCCCCACGGTAATTTCTTTCAATTTTTCATGGTAAAGGGCATGACCGGCACCAGCGATATCATTCACAATTTGTATATTGACCCCTATACGTATGACTGGGCCGCTGCTGCCGAAAAAAACCGCCTAAAATTCACTTTTGACAGTGCCTGCCGTCGTTGCCATCATGTTTTAACCCCACCTGGGATGCCCCGCGGCGGATTTCTGGCCCACCGTACTTATTTGCGGGGAGAAACAGCCAAAAAATGTGCCGACTGCCACCCGCATGTAGGCCATAAGAACATGATTGAAGAAGTTAACAAATATTTCAAAAAAGCATAAAAACATATAAAACTTGAACAAACTAAATTGTCAGGAGGGCACCATGAAGTATTCATACGGCAGAATCGGTATAATGTGTTTAGCCCTGCTCATTGTGGGGACGGTTGCTGTTGCTTCCGCGCAAACGCAATACCCCAATTTAGCACCAAAGGAACTCGTAATTAAGAGAGGATTCACCAAGGAGGCCTTGAGCTGTATTGAATGCCACGGTAAAAAAATGCCCGGCATCCTTGAAGGCTGGCGGGCCAGCCGTATGGCCCATGCCGGGATTTCATGCTACGACTGTCATGTGGTGGAGAAAACCTCGCCCATGGCCAGCCAATGCGAAGGCCTCAAAGGAACCAAAATTTTTATTTCGCCCATGGTCTCTTCCAAAACCTGTTCGCGTTGCCATCCCCAGGAAGTAGAGCAATTTCTTAAAAGCGGCCACGCCGAATTGGCCAGCGGCGCGGTGACGAGTCCCGAAAGAGCCGGCCTCAGCAAACTTCAATTCTATTATGAGGGCGGCGGTTTTATGACCCAAAAGAAATTTACCTGGACCTGGGGCACTCCCAAAGAAGCGACCAACATTGAACGGGCCGCGCGTGCTTCCGGCTGTCAGCCCTGTCACGGCACCAAGGTAGAGTTGGGACCGGACAACAAGCCTATTAACGAGACCTGGCCCGGCGGCGTGGGTACGATTTATCCGGATGGCTCCATCGGCACCTGTTCGGTGTGCCACGAACGCCATACTTTCTCAAAGACCGATGCCAGAAAGCCCGAGGCCTGCGGCGCCTGCCATCTGGGACCGGACCACCCCAACATCGAGATTTATATGGAGAGCAAACACGGCCAAAAGTTTCAGGTCAGTGGCGACGAGTGGGCGTGGGACAGCCCTCCGGAAGCATGGGAACCGGGGGATTATTTAGCACCGACCTGTGCTGTCTGCCACATGAGCGGAATCGGGGATTTGGCCACTACCCACAACGTGCAGGAGCGCTTGAAGTGGGACCTGATGCACAAAAAATCCGTGGTTCGCTCCGGTAACCGCGGTGACGGTGTCAAAGGTGAACAACTGATGCTCAAAGTTTGTGCCAATTGCCACGGACCTTCCCATGTTAAATCACAGCGTGATATGCTGGACAATTCCGTAGGCCTGTATAACAAGTACTGGGACGGAGCGGTAAAAATGAAGGCAGAGCTTAAAGAAAAAGGCCTGCTGGGCAAGGATCCTTGGCAGGACGGGTTCCAGGAACTGATGTACTACCTGTGGCATCATGTCGGCCGGCGAGCCCGCCAGGGTGCGGCCATGAACGCCCCGGACTATGCCCACTGGCACGGTTTTTTCCAGGTCTTTCAGGTATACCAGGACATGGAAAATATCTATAACAAACGGCTAAAGACCGGCAAAGTTGAAGAATACAGTCCGGTTATAAGTTCAGCGCCGTATTAATCCTTTTAGTGGGTGTTCCCTTGTTTTCAGGGAACACCCGCAACCGACGCTTCTCCTTACAATAAATCCCCGCTCCTTCACCGCAAGCAGCGGGGATTTTTTTCCCACTTTTCTATGATCCGATAACACCAAGGCATCATCCCTGATTCACGGACTGCTACTTATAAACCAGTTTGGGCGTTTCCATAATTACTTTGGTATCCGGTGGAACAGATTCGGTAATCCAGACATTTCCCCCGATTACGGAGCGCGCACCGATTATGGTATTGCCACCCAGAATCGTGGCGCCCGAGTACACAATGACATCGTCTTCGATGGTGGGATGGCGTTTTTTGCCTCTCAGTCGTTCTCCGGCATCTTTGGGAAGTGAAAGGGCGCCTAGTGTCACCCCTTGATAGATTCGAACGTTTTTGCCGATAACAGTGGTCTCGCCGATCACCACGCCGGTTCCATGGTCGATCACAAAACTTTCTCCGATATCGGCTCCGGGATGGATATCGATGCCGGTCAAACTGTGGGCATGTTCCGTCATGATGCGAGGTAAAAGCGGCACCTTAAGCTCAAAAAGCTTGTGGGCTACCCGATATACGGTGACGGCAAAGAGACCGGGATAGCAGAAAATAATCTCATCATGACTTTTTGCTGCAGGGTCTCCTTCATAGACCGCCCGGACATCCGTTGCCAGTATTTTCCGAAGCAACGGTATCGATTCAAGGAGATTAAGCGCGATCTTCTGTCCCTGTTCCTCGCATTCATTGCACGGCAGATCATATCTGAAGCAGTCATGCCTGATACTGTGGGTAATCTGAACCGAAAGCATATCAAACAAAACCGAGACTGACTGGCCCATGTAGTATTTCAAATTGACCGGATCGATTTTTTCCCGAGTAAAGTAGCCAGGGAAAAGAATTTCCTTTAATTTGTTTATAATATCACCTACATAACCTTCGGAAGGAATCGGTTCATAGTCGATATGGGTGTAACATGCTTTATCATAGCAGCTTTTTATGATGTTTTCGGCAATGTCGGGAAGCTGCTCTTTGAATCTGTTTAAAGATTCAGCATCGATCCTGCAGGAGGGTTCCCGAGTATTCATATCTTCTTTCATTTGCACATCTCCAAAATTATTCTATCGGTACATAAGCAGTGTCTCTCGCAAGAGACGTTTTTCGCGTTCATCAATTCTTCCATCATAACACTTTTCCTCAAGGATTTTTTATAATGCCAGCCTGGTGGATTTCTTTTCTCTTTTTTCAAAAAAAGGAATCCATTTAATAATTGCCACCATGTGGTATTTTGTCAATGTTAAAATAAACTTTGCTGTTGCGCGTGGCCATTAAAAAATCATTTGACTTCGGGATTCGTACGCTGGATCAGGCAGGGCGATTTCAATGAAACGCAGTCAAAAGCATCCCAAATTTTACAATAGATATTTAATAATTAAAAACCCTGTAATTAGAAGAACTGTAAATGCTGTGGCAAGAATGTTAAAGTATTTATCGATAAAAGACTGGATACTTGGGCCAAAAAGGTAAATGAGACCCCCCACAAGAAAAAAGCGAGCGGATCGAGACACCAAGGATGCGATGACAAATACGGAGAAATTGATTTTAAATGCGCCGGCAGCAATGGTAAATACTTTATAGGGTATCGGTGTAAAACCCGCGATTCCCACTGCCCATGCATCATATTTATTGTAGAGAATTTCAATGTATTCAACTTTTGGGGTCAGGCCGTAAAAGTCTACGATTCGGTTGCCGATGGAAGCCATAAACTGCCACCCGATCAGATAACCGAAGCATCCTCCGAGGACGGACCCCGCAGAACATATCAATGCATATTTCAAAGATTTTTTGGGTATGGATACAGCGAGCGCGATAAGCAGTATGTCCGGGGGAATCGGGAAAAAAGAGGATTCACTGAAGGCCAGTAAAAATAACGCCCATGATCCATACGGCGTTTCCGCCCAGTGGAGCACCCAGTCGTAAAGGCGACGAAGCATGAATTACGATCCCCATCCATGTTCACCCACAAGTTTGACAAATCTGCATCCCCCTAAATTTGTCTTGTGAATGCCGTGTTCATCCTTGTAAAGTTTTATGAGTTCTTGTGAATACTGGTCTCCAACGGGTATTATCATACATCCTCCCACAGCGAGCTGGCTCACCAAAGGTGTCGGAATGCTCGGAGAACCTGCAGTAACAATAATACCGTCAAAAGGACTTTCGTCGGCCCAGCCGGCAGTGCCGTCAGAATATTTGGTTACAATATTGTGGTAATGAAGCGCATCAAAAAGCTTGCGAGTTTTTATATGGAGCGCGTGTATTTTCTCGATGGTATAAACACGGAAAACAATTTCCGCTAAAATGGCAGCCTGGTATCCTGATCCTGTTCCGATTTCGAGTATTCTGTCGTTTTTCCCGGGCTGCAGTGCCTGGGTCATCTCCGCTACGATATATGGTTGTGAGATGGTCTGCTGTTCTCCGATGGGGAGCGGGAAGTCTCCATAGGCCTGATCTCTTAACGCTTCACTCACAAAAAGGTGCCGGGGAACTTTGCGCATGGCGGCCAGGACGTTTGGATCGGTGACACCGCGAGCTTCAATCTGTTTTCTGACCATCTCTTCTCGCTGGCGATCATACTTTAAAGAATTTTCATTCAAAATAATAAACCTGTAAATAATCTGAAGGGTTACAATTTTTCCGCGTCACTTTGCTAGCGGCCATTTCAAAGAACATTTTTCAAAATGATCTCGCTATAAGGCGTCAAAACCCTTTTAATTTATTTCGCAAATGCCACGGGAGTAAGCCCGTGGGAATCTACATAGCAATATTTGAAATTTCTATCAACTCTGAGGGGTTACGTCAAGAATTTAGAGTCTATTCACCGAAGGTTTCCCAAAACACCAATTATTTCTTGTCCGATGCGCATTTTCGTCCGGAATTTTCACCTGCCATCGATACGGTCTTATCATTAATAGGTCCTGAAACCAAAAAAAATAAAGCGCTTGATTTTTCATCACAATGTCACATAATCTGATGTTTGTGGCATGAGATACATCCCAAAATGCGCTAAAAATGGAAGTTATGCGCGGTATTCCCGAATACTGAGTAAATCCCTGGACTGAATCGGACAAAATAACGCCATGAAGAGCATAAGACATTTGAAATTATGTGTTTTACTTTTGATGCTCATTATTATATTCGGTGCTGCCGGATATATGACCATCGAAGATTGGGGTTTGTTAGATGCGTTGTATATGACGGTTACCACGCTCACCACTGTGGGATACGATGAAGTCCACGAAATGAGCGCTTTGGGGCGGATGTTCACGATTTTTTTTATTGTCGTCAGTGTGGTTTACTTTTTGTATATTGCGGGTGCCGTTGTCCAGTTTATGGTCGAGGGCCAAATTAGAAACATATTGGGGAGAAGAAACTTGGACAAAAAGATAGATCGAATGGATAATCATTATATTGTTTGCGGATATGGACGTATCGGAAAAATTCTATGCAGGATGTTGGCAAGAAAGCCGGTGGACCTTGTGGTTATCGAAAAGAACATTGAACTTGTTCCGGTCATGGATAGTGACAAAATGGTCTATGTGTCCGGTGATGCCGGAGATGAGACCACGCTGCTCAAGGCGGGAATCAAACGCGCGAAAGGTCTGATTGCAGTTTTAGCTACCGATACGGACAATGTATTCCTGGTGCTCACCGCGAGACAACTTAATCCAGACATTTATATCATGGCAAGGGCCTCTCAGGATGGAGCGAAATCTAAATTGCTGGCTGCAGGTGCCAACAG
>JAFCZV010000112.1 GCA_019314155.1 Deltaproteobacteria bacterium | reverse complement strand
CCACCAGGTCGAGGCTGAGGGTCTTTTCATTGAGCACCTTGGTTTTGAGATTTCGAACCGAATCGACGATGTTGGGCGGGAGCAATTTAATCTTGTCCGGGATTTCGGCTAAATTCTTAATGGCGTGTAAAATAAGGCTTGAAGCCGCGTGAAATTTCGGTGAGTTGTTTCCGGTTACGATGGTGCCGTTTCCGAGGTCGATGGCCGCACCGCAAAAAATACCTTCGTTGCCTTTACCGGTCTCCAGGCCTTTTATGGCTGCGGTGCGCGCCGGTTCGACCACGCGCCTGTATTCCAATTCCAGATTGAAGTCTTTAATCAAAAGTTCTACCCGTTGAACCGTTTCCTTGTCCGTCAAACCCATGACATATTCGCACCGATAGCGGAAATACCGCCGAATAACTTCCTGTTTGGCAGCTTCCTGTGTCGCTTCATCGTCCGTGATGGCAAAGCCGGCGCGATTGACCCCCATATCCGTGGGAGATTTGTAAAACGGCTCGCCGCCCATTATTTTTTTCAATATTCGTTTCAGAACAGGGAACACCTCTACGTCACGATTGTAGTTGACCGTCTTCTGATTATAAGCCTCCAGATGAAAAGGATCTATCAGGTTAAAATCCCTGATATCAGCGGTGGCGGCTTCATAGGCCACATTCACCGGGTGTTTGAGAGGCAGATTCCAGATTGGGAAGGTTTCGAACTTGGCGTAGCCCGCAAAAATGCCCCGTCTGTATTCATGGTATACCTGGGAAAGGGAGGTGGCCAGTTTTCCACTACCGGGTCCGGGACCGGTCACGATGACAAGGGGCTTATCTGTTTCGATATATTCATTGGCGCCGTATCCCTCATCGCTGACGATGAGATCGATATCCGTAGGATACCCCTTGGTGTACTGATGGGTGTAAACCCGGATGTTTCTTCTTTCCAGTTTATTTTTAAACTGCAGGGCTGACGGCTGATTTTCAAAACGGGTAATTACAACCCCTAAAACGTCGATTCCCCAACCCCGGAGATCGTCGATGAGTTTGAGGGCGTCTGAATCGTAGGTGATACCGAAATCGGCCCGCATTTTTTTCCTTTCGATATCGCCGGCATAAATGCAAAGCAGAATGTCAGCCTTGTCTTTTAACGCTTGAAGAAGCCTCAACTTTACATTGGGATCATAGCCCGGCAACACCCGGGACGCATGATAGTCAAATAAAAGCTTGCCGCCGAATTCAAGGTAGAGCTTATTGTCAAATTTTTTTGCACGTTCAAAAATTTCAGATATTTGCTCCTGGATATATTTCTCATTGTCAAACGCAGTATTCGCTGCCATGCTCTCTTCCTTATTCTATTTTAGAGTCAGAAACATCAACTTTACCCGAAGGGATTTTTTTATCCCATGAAATATTTATCAACAAACATTTTAAGTGTGGCTAACAATAAAATCAATATTAATTTAGAATCATCTCCCGATTAGTTGTAGTTAATTCGGGTAAAATAAGTGTGTCATCTCCAATTGAGTAGGAGTGTTCATGGAGGATTCAAGGATTCAAGGATCCAAGGGTTCAAGTGACCCGCCACAAAACAGGCGGATAAAAATGCTAAAGAATTACATATCTTATGGTTCTGTTTGTGAATTGGAAACACAGATATTATTAGCAGGATATTTACTTGGAGACGAGGGTTCGATGATTCAATAATATGAAACGGAGATGCAAAAGGAACTTAAGACTGTTGTCCAAAACAGGATAAAAAAGATAAAAATGCATCCAAAAAGCTATCGTCCAGGCAGCACTGCCCCAAACCCCATACTTTAAAGATGCGTTTTCCCATTATGATGTCTAAAACAGTTTCAACTGGTTTGAATTTTTATCTTGGCTTGAATAAAAAATTTCCTCTGTTATCCGGTCTATGTTTTTACGTTTCAATTCCTTTGACCAATCTTTACAGAACTCTTTTTGCGGTTCTTCACTGTATTTTACCTGGAACGTATCGTCTTTAAAGTCTTTTAAGTCCATGAGCTCATTTAAAATCAGTTCTCTTTCTTGAGACGCTATTACCGGGAATCCGTAATAATTGTTTTTGTACTTTAAAAGCCCCTTTTCTCTAATCCGCTGAATCACGAATTGAATATGCCGTAACAATCTGTTTTGGATGTATCTGTTTGAAAACGGCACGATTTCATTCTTGATTTCACCAAAGGTATCTCGAAATGCAGCATCTATTTCGTATCCGATACTGTTTCTCCCTGATGCCATGGCGGCATAGGTGGTTGTTCCTGTACCCAAAAAGGGGTCGAGAACCACATCCCCTTTTGCGGAGTACATGTTTATCAGTCGATAGGCCATTTCAAAAGGGTAGGCCGCACTCCTTGAACGGGTATCCGTCTTGTTGAGCGTTTGTGTCGTCCCTTTGATGTCAAACCATATATCTGAATAAAAAATATTTCTTTCTTCCCAGAAGATGGCGCTTTCTCGTCGGTTCTTTTTGTCTTTTTCTTTTTTGAATAGACGCTTCGGCCCTTTTCTGACGATCAAAATATATTCATGCTCCAACGTCACATAGGCTCCTGCCGGGAGCATTCCGGAACCCATGAATTTATTTGGAGCGTTTGTCTGTTTCCGCCATAAAATGTCAGGGAGGGCAGTGAATCCAAGCTCAAGAAGCTGCTTGAGTATTCTCATGTGATTTGGATACAGTGCGAAGCTGCCTTTGATGGTTCTTGTTGCATCCCCTATGTTGATACAGGCAAATCCTCCAAATTTTAAAACCCGATAAACCTCAGCCCAAATCGGGTCTAAAATCGTATGCATCAATTCAAAGGCATCTGTCCCATTTTCTTTTTCCAGAGCCTTCCCGACATGAGGGTTTTGCCGGCCGAACAATTCATCCCACATTTGAATCATCGGATAGGGCGGGGACGTGACAATGAGGTTTACGCTTTCTGAAGGAACGGTGTCCATTCTTTTGGAGTCAGAATATATAATGCTATGATTTGTTGTCATATTATATTTCCTTTCCGATCATCAAATCGGACCTATTCATCTGTTTCCTTTGCCTTAGAGCAGACTCGAGTTTTAAATCGAGGTTAACTTTGGCCACAAACCTCATGGCGCATTCTCAAAAAAAGCATTATTTGTACATTTCAGTATATTTGCAATGCTAAAACGTCAAGAATATTAAATAAATTATATTTTAACCCGGATTATTTATTGACAAACGGCATTCATGCTGGCAATTGGATTGGAATAAGAACAATTACAACCCATCAATCAGATAAGGAAAATTCCCATGACACTAACAAAAGCCCAGATTGTCGAAGAAATCCGGCAGCGAAACGGATTTTCAAGAAAAAAATCCATCGGAACCGTCGAAGCAATGCTTGAAATTATGAAAGAATCACTTGCGTCCGGTGAAAATGTTCTCATTAGCGGGTTTGGGAAGTTCTGTGTTAAAGAGAAGCGGGAACGCAAGGGAAGAAATCCTGCTACGGGCGATGCGATGATGCTGGCACCCAGAAAAGTTGTTACCTTCAGTTGTTCAGGGAAATTGAGAAAAAGGATTAATGGGTAACGATCTGGAGCGCTACAATATTCCGGGAAGCAAATATTGCGGGCTCATTTTAACCGGGAATTACAGTGCTGAACTCAAAAGCCGTGTGGCAGACTGTATTAACCGATTTCATGCCTTTGATCAAAGCGGGAGTCCGGCGATTCCCTATATCTCGGCATGGCATGAAAATGAAAAAATCGTCTGGTATGAGTTCGCCAGTCAGCGCTTTGTAGAACTGTTGGGATGTGATGTTTCAGAATTGCCCGAATCTTTCCGAAGGAGCATCATCGACCGACGCGAATACAAGGATTTAGATCATGGCATCCAGCAGGAAATCATCAGCAGAAAGAAATTAAGAGATCTTAGAACAGACTTGAGAGATGAGGTTAAAAAAAAGGGCGTGGTGGAGGCTGTTTACAAAATTGTCTCCGAAAAAGAAAAAACGTTTTGGCTGAAAGATCAAGCAACCATAGAATCCTACGAAGGGGATGGCATCAGTATCTCTCTGGGATGCCTTACCATTGTTACGAAGGAGATGGAGGCTGAGGAGCATCTCAAACGAATAGAGGAAGCCTTAAAAAAAAGCGAGGAAAAGTTTCGAAGGCAGGCCATACACGACAATTTAACCGGCCTGTACAATACCCGATACCTTTACAAGGCGCTATCCGAATTGATATCGGAATGCTCTGACACGGGTCTGCCTTTTTCACTGATTTTCATGGATATCGATGACTTTAAGAACGTTGTGGACACTTATGGGCACTTGAGCGCCAGCCAAGCTCTTCAGGAGTTGGCTGCGACAATCCGGTCGACCCTTCGTGACCCGGCCTACGGTGTGGCCTACGGCGGTGATGAGTTCGTGGTGGTACTTCCGGGTTTTAGTAAACTCCAGGCCTTTGATATGGCAGAGCTCATCCGATCTCGGATGAAAGAAACCGTCTACTTGTCAAAAAATGGCGCACATGTAAAACTCCGGGCAAGCTTTGGTATTTCTAGTTTTCCAGATGACGCGACCGGCCTGTCAGAACTGCTATCATTGGCAGACGAAGCCATGTTCAGCGTCAAGGAAGGAGGCAAGGACTCTGTGAGTTCTACCGGCAGGGATACTCTCGATAGTCTCCCTTGAGTGGACAACATGTGCTTTTACCATGTGAAATTTTCCACCCACATCGAACAAGGTAAAAATACGAGTAGCCTTCATGCTGCAACTGAGCAAGAGAAGGCTATCTCTTTTGAGGGCATCGCTATTCAGCCTTTTGGGTCTGAATCAGCTTTATTGGGGTGTGTACGTATTTCAGTGTCTTTGGGATCCGTCTTTTATACAGGGACGACCATTACGGGGCAGGGTGCATGGCCTATGACTTTTTGAGCTACACTGCCCATTAAAACTCGTTTAAGCCCAGTCCTTCCGCGCGTTCCCATTATGATGAGATCGACATTCCTTTCCTTTGCCTCTTGAACAATGGGTTCATGGGGCTGTTCATCGATGCGAACAACGGTCTCACATTCGATGTTTTCTTTTTCAATTCTATTCTTTACTTTTTCAAGGATTTTTCTTGTGTTTTTAGACAGTTCTTCCTCTAACTGAGCTGCAAATGATTCATACTCCGGAAAAAACGGAATAACACTGATCGCAAAGATAGTACTGTTGCAAATCCTTCCCATACTGATTGCCTGATCTACAATGATATCCGTATACTCCGATCCATCAACAGCGACAAGTATCTTCTCACCTTTTGTTATGGGGCATGCGAATTCCTCTTGTTCCATTACAGCTTCCTCCTTTTCAGATTCTTAAAAAATTTACCGAATAATAATCGTGCCATCCGCTGATTGTCAAACACTTTCTAAGGCACTGTGAATATCCTACCCCTTGGTGGTATAGGTTGACAAACTGCATGGATCTACATACCATAACTGCCTGATATACACCAATTCGGGAGGGTGTGACATGCCGAAAAAAAAGAAAATAAAACTGATTTCCTGGAATGTGAACGGCATTCGAGCGGCCGTTAAAAAGGATTTTTTTAAATTATACCAGCAGATGGATGCCGACATATTTGCCATCCAGGAAACAAAGCTTCAGGCGCCGCAGATTACGGATGAGATGAAAGATGTTGAAGGGTATAATGCATTCTGGTCTCATGCCACGGTGAAAAAAGGATACAGTGGGGTCTGCACCTATACCCGGATTAAGCCCAAAAGAATTAATCATGGTATTGGTGAGGCGAAATTCGACAATGAGGGACGCATCATCGAGATGGATTTTGACGATTTCGTATTTTTTAACGTCTATTTTCCTAACGGCCAAATGAGCGAAGAACGGCTTAGGTACAAACTCGATTTTTATGAAGAATTTTTTAAATATGCCGATGCGTATAAAAACCAAGGCCGAAGCCTTATCATTGCGGGAGATTACAATACAGCTCATAATGAAATCGATTTGAAGAATCCGAAAGCCAATGAAAAAACTTCCGGATTTTTGAGAATCGAGCGCGATTGGCTCGATAGGATTATTGAAAACGGCTACATAGATACCTACAGGTATTTTAATCCGGATGCTGTAAAATATTCATGGTGGACCTACCGCTTCAAAGCAAGGGAGCGGAACATCGGGTGGCGTATCGATTATTTTTTTGTCACAAAAGATATTATAGATAAAGGTTGGGTTAAAGAGGCTTTTATCGACAACGATATTTTTGGCTCAGACCATTGTCCCGTCGGTCTGGTTATCGAAATCTGAACCTGCTTTCGTTTGGATAATATAGAAGTCGTGTAACTACTCAGATGGATAGACTGAAGGTTGAAGGCTTTTAGGGACAAATCATCATTCGGCGGGTGTCGAAACAGAGAAGGTCTTAAATGGTTTAATTCGAGCGTTGCGAGATGATTGATATACTTCAGCCTTCAGTCTTCAACCTAAATACCTGAGTAGTTACGAAGTCGTTAGAACATGTTACGTGAATTACGCTCCTGCTAAAAGAAAGTCTTCGCTCCTGCGTACTTTTTTTTAAAATATCGGTTGTTAAGAAACGTCCTTTTTACTTCCTTTCCCTTTCCGGGCGAATGAATAAATTGTCCGTTTCCATCATAGATGCCTACATGGGAAATTTTTCCGATGCCGGCGGTATGGAAGAACACAAGATCTCCTTTTTTCAGTCGGCTTCGCCTTACGGACATGCCTGCATTCCACTGCGCATGAGAGGATCTGGGAAGTTCCAATCCGTTCAACTGGTATACCGTCCTGGTGAGCCCGCTGCAGTCAAACCCTTTTTTGGCGGACCCTCCGCCCCACCGGTAGGGTATCCCGATGAAACTGTCGGCGGTTCGTACGATTTTATCTCTTAAATCAACCGTTGAATAATTCTTGAAAGAGACGACATAAAAATCGGTGATAATCCTTTGGGAAAGAAGTTTTTTCGCCCTGTTATTCGCAGCGGTCCTGGATGCAAAATTTCCGAAGCGAACCTTATAAAGACCCGCAGAATCGATAAAATGATACGCGTCTAATCCTTGGCGCCGTAATTTATCGGTAAGCCGCAGTGCGTTTTCCATATCTAAAAACGCGCCTGCCTGAATTGTGTAATGGATCGATGCCAAAGAGGTCTGTAAAGCAGGCTCCAAAGATGATTTCTTGGGAGTACGGGCACATCCTGCAAGAAAAAAAAGCGTAAAGACAAGAAGGAACGAAACCGTTAGTTTCTTGAAATCGACGTTTGTGTTTTCGGAGGAGCAGGAATAATCCATATAACCCACTGAAAATTTTTATGATAATTCCAGAGAAGGGTCTGAACTTTATCCTCTATGGTTTATCGTCATTCCTGAACATCAGTTTCTGTTTTGATCTCAGGGGAATAGATGACCAACCGGTCACCGGGGTGGATATATTTCTTCCGCCCCAGCCGATTCCATATCACCAAAACCGGCAGCGGGACATTAAAGCGTTCGGCAATAGTCGTCAGATTATCGCCCTCTTTAACTACATATATCCGCTCCTTTCTTTCAACCAGCCATTGGTCGACCAGTACTTTAAAGCGGTTATGAAAACCCTGTGCCGAACCCTCGGGGATCATAATGGTGTGCGTTCCGACGGCTATAAAATGACCTCTGATTTCCGGGTTTAAATCTTTTATTCTTTTGAAATGGGTATCGGCGGCCTGGGCGATAATGAGAATGGGGATTTCTTGAAAACATTCGATGTTTATTCGTTCGAACCTTAAAGGCGGATAAAGATCCTCTTGTTTAAGCTGAAAACCGTATTTTTCCGGATTTGTCAGGATCATTTTGGCTGAAATGACCCGAAAAACATATCGTTGCGTTTCCAAGGGGAGATAAAGCCGATAGTAATTGTTTGTTTTTTGCGCAAGTATTTCTGCCTGCAAGCCTTGTTCACCCATGTTGTAAGCAGCGGCTGCAAGGGTCCAAGATCCGAACAGGTCGTAAAGATCTTTGAGATACATAACGGCAGCTTGGGTGGATTTGAAAATATTGCGGCGCTCATCTTTTTCCGAGTCGATTTTCAAATCATATTTCCGGCCGGTGGCCGCCATAAACTGCCAGAACCCGATGGCCTTTTTGGGTGAGCCGACATGGGGTCGCAAGGCGCTTTCAGCAATCGCGATATATTTGAGATCATCCGGCATGCGTTGTTCTTTGAGCAGTGCTTCAATCAGCGGCAGATAGCGGGCAGACCGCTTGATCCAGAGAATCACCTGGGGCCGATCCCACAACGTTAGCAGCAGCTCTTTTTCCAGACGCT
>JAFCZV010000565.1 GCA_019314155.1 Deltaproteobacteria bacterium | reverse complement strand
CGGTTGGAGATATCACCTGTTTCAGACCAAATATCATTACCACAATGAGATTATAAAACTACGAGTATCACTCCCGGGCTGAAATATGTTAATTCTTTTTTACATAATACATAATCCCAACCCAGAAACGCGACAGGCACATTTCGTCAATTTGTTTACGGTCAATTGAAGTGTAACAAATTGTATCTGAGACAGTCGGCAATCCAAAGAGCTAGTGGACAAAGTCGCTTTTATGGTTATAATTGGGTATATCTTTGCTTCTCCGGCACATATGGCGTGTTTATTTCAGGGATCGGGGAGTTCGCTAATAAAGCAGGATTTGTAAAAACCCCCCTACCACTCATTTATTTAAATTATTGCGCAATATTTTTTACCTTGCAGCCCAAAATGAGCCAAGGAGGCCGCATATGCCAATAGATAACCGCGACGTAGCTTTTCGATCGACCTTGAGTCTCACACCCTTGCTGGAATTCTGGAGGAACAACATCTCCCCAAAATGTTCCTATATGGCTCAAATGTTTAATGAATTTGAGGAGCGTCTCCAAAAATTACCTGATCTTGAAGGCCCCATCGAAGATCTGGCCCTTTTAAAACACCATCAAGACCTGTTAATGCCTCTTATGAGCGTTGTCTTTCCCGCCTCCTCTTGGGAGACCGAAATCGTCGGTGCGGTCGTACCCTACCGAGGAATCGCTTTTTTTGCATCTCCCATGTTTGAGCGCCTCTTAATGAATGAAGACGGCTCGCGGGCATACTATTTAATTATAGAAAGGATCTATGGTATGCAGGTGGGGTTGGATACACCGATAATTCAAGTGGTCCCAGATTCGCAAACAGGTCTAGATCACTATTTTCGGTTAAGTCCCGACATGCGTTTCATCGACGTCCATACTGTTGGAAAACCGCAAGAATTAAGCTCCGAAGACCGACAGACCATCCGAGAAAATATCACTGATCTTCAGGTGCTTTCCAAATTTATACCTTCTGACAAATTTGAATTTCATGGGTTTACAGCTATGCGTGTCGTCGATGTTACCGAGCCCGAAGTCATTTCGGCCTTACAAACCGACTTGATCGATCAGGAATCGATTTTTTCAGCCGACGGTTTCCGGCGTCTTTTACTGCGTCTCCGAACTTTGTTCGGTCGTCCGGGCCTCATGGCGGGCATCGGCGCCTTGCAGGAGAACAGAGCCTTGGTCATCAAAGACGGCTGTCCAAGTTCAGCAAACTGTATTTTTGCCAACTCCACTCACTTATCGCTTGCCGATCTTGAAGGTTCGCTATGGCTGCAAGCAATCTCGCAGACTACCGCACTTAGAATCTCAGATTTAAAAGAAGAAGAAAACCTCAACTCCGTTGATCAGGATGCCCTGAACCATGGCGTCAGATCAATGGTAATATCTCCGCTTTTGTATCAGGGTGATGTGATCGGTTTTTTAGAAATCATGAGCTCTCGTCCCAATGATCTCGGGCCCTTTGATACAATGCTGACTCAGCAGATCGCTCCGCTGTTTTCCGTGGCATTAAAACGGGGGATCGATGAAATGAACTATGAAGTTCAGGCGGTCATCAAAGAAAAGTGTACAGCCGTCCATCCGGTAGTTGAATGGCGATTTCGGAAGGCAGCTTTTCAGCACATGGATCGTCTTCGTATGAGGCGGCCATCGGAGATGGAGCCGATCATATTTAAAGATGTTATTCCCTTTTTTGCATAAAGCGATATTAGGGGTTCATCTGATGCTCGCAATAAAAGCATTCAGACGGATTTGACCGATCAACTCAAACTGGCAAAAGAGATCATGCACTGGGCGAGTGAAGCCAAAGATTGGCCACTATTACGGGAGTTCATATTCCGGATTGATCACCGGATCGATAGTTTAAATGCCGGAATTGCATCGGATGATGAGAACGCTATTTCTTATTTTTTAAAAGATGAAATTGAATTGGCCTTTGAAAATTTGGTCAATCTCGGCCCCCGGGTCTCGCAGGCGATTGAAAACTACAAAACCGCGATCGATCCCCAATTAGGCCTGATTTATCGCAAACGCAAAGCATTTGAAGAAAGTGTTTCTCTGCTAAACGAGCACCTTTCAACTTATCTAGAGACAGAAGAAGCCAGAGCCCAGAGCATAGTTCCCCATTACTTTGAAAAGCATCAAACCGACGGCCTAGACTACGTCATCTATGCGGGTGCTTCGATAATGCCGAAAGGCAAGATTAGCCATTTTCACATCCAAAACCTGCGCCTGTGGCAGTTGATGGTTTCCTGCGGTATGGCGTGGCGAACCGAGCAACTCAAAGCCCAGTTGAAAGTACCTCTTGATACCTGCCAACTCATCCTGACGAGCAGCACTCCACTGTCCATTCGCTTCCGCTATGATGAGAAGCGCTTCGATGTGGATGGAGCCTATGATATCCGGCATGAAATCATTAAATCCCGTTTGGATAAAGCCCTTGTCAAAGGGTCCCGAGAACGGCTCACACAGCCCGGTAAATTGGCCGTTGTCTACTCTCGTCCCGAAGAAGGTCGGGAGATGCAGCGCCACATCGAATTTTTACAATCTACGGGGCACCTGATGTCGGGAGTAAGAGGCCTCAAAGCACTTCGCATCAACATTAATTTAAAAGAACAGAATCAAATAAAGCTTCCCGCCATCAATAATGGGGAGGTCGCCTTCCGGTAGCGACTTTAGGAATAACTTTGGTTACTTTTTTGATATCTATTCGACTATGCTCGAAGTTTCATATTCTTATTGTGGTTCGATTTTCAGTCCTCAAACTTTTGATATATTGAGATACCTCACGAATTTCAGGCGGGAAAAATCTTTGTTAATTGTAACAAATGCAACTATCAGATTTAATAAATTTCATGACGATATGTTAGTAGTATCACATA
>JAFCZV010000564.1 GCA_019314155.1 Deltaproteobacteria bacterium | reverse complement strand
CGAAGCCATAGTGAACCTATTGCGAGCCCTTAATAACGCAGCTCGAAGATCCCGCCTAAAGCGGGGAGATGAAAGCCCCGGCATCGCCTTTTGGGGGAAAATTAAATGAAAAACGTAACTACTCAGGTGGATAGACTGAAGACTGTTAGATCACTTCAGCCTTCGGTCTTCAGCCTAATGACCTGTTAATCAGCTAAGTTTGTCGGGGTTCTGGCGCATATTCGGGTCAAGAGCCGCTGGCGGGTCGGGAAATACAGCGTCAATCTGGCAGATATCGATCAAATCGCAGTTCCTTCCATGATGCCCGCAACATCTGACAGCCTGATCGTGATCGATGAGATCGTTTTAAAGGAGCCAATTTACCATGAATTCGCTGGAGATACTCGAGGATAGCCTTAAAAAGATAGAGAAGAAAATCGAAGAAGCCAAACTGCACTTGCCGGCGCACTCCATAAAACCGCCGGTGATGATGACACTGCTCGATCTTGAAGATGAGCGCGACGCGATCATGGCGCAGATTAATTCCATCAGGAAGAAAAACGAATAAGCGGGTTAATTGAAAGTGTCACTATTAAAACCCTTCTTTAATCACAGAACAAGAAAATAAAATTAAAATGTTAATTATGTCCCTAAAGTGCACAGTGTTTTTTTCTCGTTTTTTTCTTTTGTTCGGCAAATTTGGCATGAATTTTTCTACCGTCCAATGTCGCGCCTTTAAGGGATTTGAGGACTTTTTTTGCCACGCTTTTTTCAACATCAAAGAATGAAAACTCTCTTTTGAGTTCGATCCGTCCTAGTTTTCTGGATGATATGCCCGATTTGTCGCAGACCAGTCGGACGATGGCGCCTTCTTTGAGTTTGTCCAGGCGGCCGACATTCATGAAAAATCGTTGGGCATTGCCTGCGAGGCGGTGTTCGGCTTTATCTGCCTTTGTTCGGCGTTTTTTGACTCTCACATTGATGTCTTCGGCTCCGCGGTAGTAATCGAGAAAGCGGCTGAACTCGGCTGAGACGAATCGCCGGATCAATTCTTCCTTGCTGAGGGCGGAAAGGATTTCAAACACCGGGGGAAGGTATTTATCGATTTCTTTTTTGTTGACCTCCGCAGAAACCAGTCGATCCACCATTGCGTAAAGCTGCTTTTCGCAAACAGCCCGGCCGCCGGGGATTTTTTTAACCTCGAAGCGAATGCCGCATTTAGATTCCAGTTCTTTGATCCGTCGGACTTCCCGGGTGTTTACCAATACCATAGATACGCCTGATTTACCCGCCCGGGCTGTTCGACCGCTTCTATGGGTGTAACGGTCCGGCTCATCGGGGAGATTGTAATGGATGACATGGGTGATGTCATCCACATCCAAACCCCGTGCGGCCACATCGGTGGCCACCAGCAGTTGGAGAGTCCCTTCCCTGAATTTTTTCATCACCTGGTCCCGTTGCATCTGGGACAGGTCGCCGTGGAGCGCTTCGGCATTGTAACCATCTTTCATCAGCTTGTCGGCCACCGTCTGGGTTTCCATACGCGTGCGGCAGAAAATGAGGGCGAAAATATCGGGGATATAGTCAATCATCCGCTTGAGGGCTGAATATCGATTTTTTTCTTTGACCACATAACAGGCATGGGAGATGTTTTCAGCGACTTTGTTGGGCAAGCCGGCGGTGATGGTGACTGGACGGTTCATATAGGTGTCGGCGATTTTCGCAGCGGCATCCGGCATGGTGGCTGAAAAAAGCCAGGTTCGCTTGTGAGTGGGGGTCCGTTCCAGAATGTCATCGATATCTTCCTGGAATCCCATATCGAGCATTTCATCGGCTTCATCCAGGACCGCATAGGCCACCCTTGCCTTGGGGATTTGTCGAGCAAACAGTTTCAGGTCGCCGGTGATTTGAAGGCAGAGTTCCCGCGTGGGGCAGAGGATCAGCCCCTGGGGGTTTTTTGATTCAAAATCGACCAGTTGGATCAGGGGCAGGCCAAAGGCAGCGGTTTTTCCCGTACCGGTCTGGGCCAGGCCGATGATATCGGTATCGCCTGTTAGCATCCGGGGGATGGCCTTTTCCTGAATCTGGGTGGCATGTTCAAATCCGAGTTGGTCAATGGCCCGGATGATTTCGTGTTTTAATCCAAAAGAAGAAAATTTCATAAATGCTTTCCTGGTGTGGCCGGTGTAAACCGCGGCCGGTCATGTCGCTTAAATCAAAAAGCCGCCTCGGCGCGTTTGCCGGACGGCTTTGTTTCATTTTCGGTATTGAATCCGGTGATATTGCCAAGCGACATTGGGATATCCGCCGGATTGTTTTAAATCAAAGTTTTAATATGGATGTCCAATATCGTTTGTTTTTAAATTAATCAACCTTTTTTTATTGGTTCGAGTGGAATTAATCGAAAAGAACGATCGCAATTCGGCCGGCCGGAATCGTTCGAAAAAATGAATGACCGGATTATAGATTTATAGTTTATTAAGTCCTTGAAAAAAGGGCAAGACTGCCACTATGATGTTTCCTGATTTCCTTGCCGGCAGTAAAAGAAATTGACAGCTTTCATGCTCATCACCACATCGAGGTTCTGATTTATCACTTCGATGAAGGAATTGACGATACCGCGATCCGGCTTGGAGCGTGAACGCTTTGTTTCTAAAATAGTCACTCGAACGGACAGTTCGTCTCCGGGACGCACCGGTTTGTGCCAGCGAAGTTCGTCGACCCCTGGCGAGCCTAGGCTTGCCACTTTTGAAAGGAAGTGTTCGGAGAAGAGCCGCATCATCAAACCGGCGGTGTGCCACCCGCTGGCGATAAGACCACCATAGATGGTTTCTTTAGCGGATTCGGGATCAATGTGGAACACTTGGGGATCGAAGCGCCGGGCAAAGGCGATCACCTCTTCTTGTTCCACGGCGATGGAGCCGAATTCGTACACCGAGCCGGTAAGATAATCTTCGAAGTAGCGATTCTCCACAGGAACGCTTAAGGTCTCGTTGCTCATAATTCTCCTCTTAAAAGTAATTTCCCGTGGATCTACCCCCTCGGGACTTCCTCAGTAAATTAAAACGGGTTTCAAAAAATCACCGGGCAATGCACCGCGTAAAATTTGGCTATGCTCATTAAAATATAAATTCCCAAAAGTAAACCTGTTTTTTATTATTCATTGTCATTTCAACTACGATCATTTAGGATATACGCGTTTATTTTTGTTTCCCTGATCGATTGCAAACAAACTGGGAGAATAATTCATGAGTCACCCACCGAACAAAATCATATGCTCGATGTTTCAAGTGAGCAAGTTTTATGATAAAAAACCGGTAATTAAGGACAAATCATTGTCTTATTTCTATGGCGCCAAAATCGGTGTTCTTGGCCTGAACGGTTCGGGAAAAAGCTCTCTTTTACGCATTATGGCGGGGGTGGATACGGAATTTAACGGCCAGTTTATTTTAGCACCGGAATAC
>JAFCZV010000111.1 GCA_019314155.1 Deltaproteobacteria bacterium | reverse complement strand
GCTTTGGCTCGTTCCAGCTGGCCCTGAGCACTCCGCAGATCGACCTGGTAGTCTCGTGGATCGATCTTGGCAAGCTCTTGACCCTTTCGAACGGTGTCACCGATATTGACAGACAGCGCAACCAATGGCCCTGCCACCCGGAAGGACAAATCGACCTCCTGAGTCGCCTTGGCCTGTCCCGGAAACCAGCGTTTTGTGAATTCGGCAGGATCGCTGATCTGCATAGCCCGCACCGGCCGGATCATTTCTTTTTGCGGGATTTCATCCTTACAGCCCAGTAAAGCAACTAATGCAAAGAACAGGGGAAAACACTTGATTAAAATTTTCATAGCATGCCTCGACTCGCTATAAAGGTTAATGGTATTGTTTCCATCAGGAAACTCGCAAAATCAACTTTAATTTTTTTGTTTGCATACAGATCATTTCTCTTAGGGTTCACGAAAAAATAAATTTACAATTTTGGGAGTTGAAGCGCCCGGCTGGTAAGACGCGAAAACTTAAGGAATATCAAGCATATTTCGAGTTTTCGCAACGCTGCCAGACGGGATGCATCGGCATTCAAAATATGAAGTTATTTTTGAGTGAGCCCTAAGCACGCTACTAACGGCGGCCACCTCCACCCCGGCCGCCCCCACCTCGGCTTCTGCCGCCAGAGTGACCACCACTGCCGCTGCGCCCCCGAGCCTTGTTATAACTTCGAGCCCGCTGATCACCGCGCTGTCGATCCTGATGGCTGCGGTTAAGCTGTTGATTCTGCCGCTGCTGGGACTTTTGCATTTGGGTTTGGGTTGGCTTGGCCTTTTGTTGTTGAGCCTTGTCTGGCTGGCTTTTCTCTGATTTCCAGCCTTCTTTGGTCCGATTTTCCCAGCCTTTATCGGTCTTGCGATGGACATCACCATTACGATCCGCATAGACGTTGTTGGCCCGATGACTCATCCCACTTGCTTTGGCACTCTTGCCGGCAGTGGCCGGAGATTTTGTTGTCCGGGCCTTGTTGCGCTGGTTGCGATACAGGTTTTGTTGCGCGGCATTGCGGCTTCCCGAACGATAACCGGCACGGTAACCGGCATTACGTCCATGCCGGTATCCATGACGATACCCGCGCCGATAGCCCCGGTAACGCCCCGGACCCCACCAACCGCCGCGATACCATCCGCCCCCGCCGATGGTGAAGTGAAATGGCCCGCTGCTGTAGCTGAGGCCAAAGCGCCAGCCGGTCCAGGGATTCCACCGCACGTGAAAGCCCCAGGTCGCCGGGCGCGGGTAATAATACCTTCCATACCAGCCGGGATACCAGTAACCCGTACCATAAACAATTGTGGTGTTGTAAACGTATGTATTGGTGTAACCCTGCGTATAACCGACGTAAACTACATCGGCTGTGGCATTATAAACGCGCACAAATGTCACATGATAAATCGGAGATTCCGGTGGAATGGTATATATCTCATCCGGAACAGAGGTGGCAACTTGCCAGGGCCCGGTCGCCTTGCCGGCTACAAACCAGACAGCCTCATCGCACGCGTAATATTTGTTATCAACATGAATAACCGGTGTGGCCGTGTTTGAGGCGTACGTCATCTTGGTGCCCTTGATATTCTCAAACTTGGGGTCACCATCATACTCTACCGTCAACTTGGCCTTCTTGCGATCAACAGCCGCGGTCTGGGGCACTTGCGTATCCAGAACGGCTTCTTTAGCAACATCTGTGCCCGGCACCGAATACAGTACGGTGCCCATTTCGGTGTCTTCCGGAATCTTTGCAAAATCGGACGGCAGTTTCTCGCCGGGCACATATTTCCACGGCCCTTCCATTTTCGCACTGGTATACCAACGTCCTGCCAGCAGGACATAGTATTGCTGGTTTTTGATATGGAGCAGAACGTCACTGTCGGTGTTGCTCATGTAGAGCAGATCGGTCCCGGATATCGGTGTGAACTCCGGCTCGCCTTTGCTGGAGATGAGTTCAGTTGGCTCGGTTACCACAACCACTTTGGGCGGCGGACCTGGTTTTTCTTCGTCCTCAGCCGCTTCCTGCTCTCCCGTGTCGGGATCGGCTTCCGGAGCTCGTGCGGCCACCTTTGAAGGAACCTTTTTGGCGATTGTCCATTCACCCTTGATGTCGCCGACGGTATACCAGGTATCTTTATCTGCATACAGATAGTACGTCTTCTCGGAGGACACCAACAGGATCGTAAACGGGGAATTGATCACCCGCATGAGTTCAGATCCTTCTTCTTTTTTAAGCTTCGGTTCCCCGTCGAGGGTAATCAGAACGGCCGGTTCCGCTATAAACAGAATCTTTGGCGGATCAGTTTTGATTTTTTTCCCAGCCTCAGCACGCTGCTCGGTAAGGTCCAGGGTGGTGAGCAGGCGGTCCATGGAAATGGGGAGTCGCCATTTGGGGATCTCTTCTTCCAGAAACGCCCTAAGTTCTTTGCTTTTCTGCTCATCCTGCTCGGGAAATCGTACCTGGGTGATCGTAACATCTGCAATTGTGGCGGTGCGTTCCGCCCTGTCTGTTTCCAGGCGCGCTTCAAACCATACGGAGCCAAAGACGGGTTCGGTCGATTCTTTCAGTTCCACTGCAACCGCAGCACGTCCTTTTAGCTGATTGCCGTCCAGTTTTTCCGGCTGCG
The DNA here is from genome assembly GCA_019314155.1 of Deltaproteobacteria bacterium. GTDB lineage: Bacteria > Desulfobacterota > Desulfobacteria > Desulfobacterales > UBA11574 > JAAXQD01. Next base: position 3,856 of record JAFCZV010000111.1, on the reverse strand, counting down.
GCTGATAGATCACGACTGTGCCTTTCGGGGTGCCAATTTCTCGCGGCCAATCACCGGTTGAATTCTCCTGTGCCCAGCCCAACGATGCCAGTTGAAGACAAACCCACAATAATGCTACCATCCATCCAATGTTTTGTTTTGCCTTTTTTCTGTGTACCATGTTACTTTTCCTTATAGTTTTGGATTTTCTCCAAAGACATTAGTTACAGATTTGATTTTAGGCACAAGAATCAGAATGCTCAGCCCCGGCCTTTCAACTTCAATAAATTCTTCCTTCTATGGATAGTATGTTTAAAGCGCTGCCTTTAACTTCGCAATTCTTCAATAAACTCAAAACCTTTTCGATTCGAAAGAGTCTGAATCCTGACTTCAGGCTCTTGAGTAGCTAGGTCCATGACAGTTAGGATTTTCATGAAGTCCTTGGATCGGATGTGCTGTTCAAGTGCCTCCCGTGTTTCCCATTCTTGCCATAGAATCAATGAATCGTCATTGGCAACTTCTCGGTAAAAACGGAATGATACGCAATCCGGATCGGCGAAAGTCGGTCCGGCAACTGAGTTAATGATAGTACTGGCTTCAGCGGTCTTTGAAGGGGGAAAGATTAACCGCAGCTTCATGGTAAACATTTGGCACCTTCTTGTTTTTAGAAGAAATAAACGGATTCATCGGGAGATGTCTGAATGAACTATTAAATAACAATATTCATACCAAAGTTTAAAACTGCTACAAAATTGCTTAAAACATATTGAACATACTCATATAATTTGCTGTTCAAGGGGGATTATAGCAAAGTTCGCCGGACAAACATATTGTCGCAATACCGGCATCTGTCTTTATTACGACACATACTTGAACCTAAGTTGAGCGATTGTTGAGTTTGCAGAAGATGCAAGGTTGGAGAAAGGAGGACTAAAAACCACAATGTGTAATGCTCTGTTCATCCGATGGGACGTTTAATGTTCAGTTTTTTCATTTTCGTCAGCAATGTGGTACGCTTAAGCCCTAATAATTCAGCAGCGCCATTTTTCCCGCTAACACGCCATTCGGCACTTTCAAGAACTTTTCGGATGTGATTTCTTGTTGCATCTTCAAGTGTTATGTTTTGAGTTATAGTTTCTTCCGATTCAATGCGGTTGACCTTCAAAACAGGCCCTTCGCATAGAATCATGGCCCGTTCAATGACGTTTTTCAACTCGCGGATATTTCCCGGCCATGAATATGTCAGCAACAGTTTCAATGAATGCTGGGGGATGCTTTCGATTTTCTTACCCATGGCGTTTTCAAATTCCTTCACAAAATACCATATCAATAAAGGAATATCATCACGACGCTCTCGTAATGGTGGAACGACAATTGGAAAAACATTCAATCGATAATACAAATCATTCCGGAATATACCTTTCTTTACAGCTTCAAATAAATTCTGATTGGTTGCAGTTATAACACGCACATCTGATTCCATGGTTTTCGTGCTGCCGAGGCGCTCGAATTTTCCCTCCTGTAGAACCCTAAGCAGCTTAACCTGTATCTCTAAAGGCAGATCACTGATTTCATCGAGAAAAATCGTTGATCCGTGAGCGGCTTCAAAACGCCCGATACTGCGGGTTAAGGCTCCGGTATAGGCCCCTTTTTCACGGCCGAACATTTCGCTTTCGATGAGAGATGCCGGTAAGGCAGCACAGTTGACCTTAATCATCACATGCCCTCTACGGGGACTCAGGTTATGAATCGCATGGGCTATCAGTTCCTTGCCGGTACCGGTTTCGCCGGTAATTAGTACGCAGGTGTTCTGTTCCGCTACTTTCTCTACCTGTGAAAGAACATGTTTGATACCTTTGCTACGCCCAACGATCTCTTCGTGTTTGTAATTCAGCTCGATTTCCCGGCGAAGGTATAGGTTCTCTTTCTCGAGCTTATCTTTTAGTTCATTGATTTCAACGAAAGCTTTTTGGATTTTTTGTGCTTTCTGTTTTCTATCCAAGGCATTTACGAAAACCTCGGTGACCAATCTAAACCATTGAATAAGATCATCTGTCCATGCCTGTTCACTATTCATGTAAGAATATGAAATAGCACCAATTATTGATCCGGAAACGATCATCGGAATGGTCAGAAACGATTTGATTCCCTGCTCTTTTACATATTGCCTTTCCTGCACTGCATCCTCGGGTATTTCTTTAACCGTTGGGATGATCAGGGTTTTTCCACGTCTCAAGGACCCTGAAAACCAAGGCAACTGTTCACTCACTAGGAATCTCGGAGGGCTGTGAACAGCATTCGATGAATGCCCGTGAGTGAGGTGTAGCTCCCTTTTATCCGAAGAAAACTGGAGTAAGGCAATTCGGTCGACACCTAAACTTTCAGAAATAAGCTTAAGACCATCATCAATTTTTTGATCGATCTCATCGGGATTCAAATTGACAAATTCAGTGGAAAGCTCTGATATCAATTTTTCCAATTGAAGTTGTTTTTCTATTTTGCCAAAAGCGTCACGGAGTTTTTGTTCTCTGTGTTTTCTGTCTATGGCATTCGAAAAAACTTCACTAATAAGTTGAAGTCGCTGAATCGTTTCATCCAGCCATGACCGTTCGTAAAACACAGTTGTAAAAGTCAATGCCCCAACCACTTTTTCCCCCACGATCAGAGGAAAGACAATCCCTGATTTAACGCCCTGTTTCAACAGAAATGTCTTTTCCAATTTCGCCGCTTCAGGAAGATCTTCAATCCGATCGACCTTTATGATTTCACCATTTAAAATAGTCCTTGCAAACCAGGGCTGCGCCTCACTCGTAATGGTACTTGAAGGTGGCTGTATCCCCGGTTTGATAAAAAAATGAGTTACGTATAAAAGTTTTCTGTTTTCTGAAAATTCGTGAAGAAGTGTCCGATCAACATTAAATGTCTCTACAATACGCTTCAGGGCCTCATTGATTTTACCATCGATCTGGTCAGATGGCAGATTGATGAACTCGGCAGAAAGATTTGATATCAGTTTTTCGAATCGCAGTTGTTGCCCGATGTTTTCTTCTGTCAATGTGAGATCCATATCCGTCTTGTCAACCTGTGACAGATCAATTCCAGACTTGCCGGATCTTTTAACTTCCCCAACGAATGTTCCTTTTCCCTGCACACTCGTAACGATACCTTCATTGATCAACTGCTGTAAGGCCTGCCGAACCGTGATCTGGCTGACATCGAAATGTTTGATCAGCACATTTTGTGAGGGAAGGAGGCTCCCGGAGGGTAAGTCATTATTAACAACATACTTTCGAATTCGATCGGCTATCTGTTTGTACAAAGGTTCCTTTTTCATTTTTATTTTTTGAAGTTTTATCATCCTGATACCTCTAAAATATGACTTGTACTTATTATATACAGTTAAAAGTGCAGGAAATCAACCATTGTCACCCATGCAATCCCCGGCGGTTAGGCTGTCGTAGAAATGGGTAAAAAAGGATTGATTAATCAGTGACGCTGCTATATTCTTGGATAAACGGCAAAAAAAACTGGTTTCTCCTAAATTTGGCAACATCCAACTCAACGAAAATATGTTTGACACAGAAAGGAGAACTTCATGAAAAAATTTGGTGTATTTCTGGTTGTGTCAGCGATTATCCTGTTAGCAGTGATCTCTTTTAAAAGCAATGCTCTGGCGGCACAGGTTATAAAAGTCAATAAATTAAATGGAGACATTGCCATTAATGGGGGCGAAAATGCCGGATACATCGTTGGCGCACAAGTCTGCTTTCCTGCAGCTTCAGGTGATCAACTTGTCTGTGGTACGGTTCTAAAGGCTTCAGCGTCTGAATCCGTGGTTAAGGTCGACCGGCGATATGCAACACGGATCATGGGAGGC